>QHVW01000151.1 GCA_003223675.1 Acidobacteriota bacterium | reverse complement strand
GCGATGTTGCTGACGTACATGTCGGGGATGCCGTCGCCGTTGACGTCCGCGAAGTCGATCCCCATCCCCTTGAAGGAGTCGTGGCCGAGGACCTTCGAGGCCGGGGTGGTGAGGGTGCGCCGCCCCTCCAGCACCTGGAAGCGCGGATGCCCCGGCGTCGAGAGGTTGTGCAGCAGGCGGTCGTTGCCGAAGTCGTTGCCGAAGTAGATCTCGGGCAGCAGGTCGCCGTCGAGGTCGGCGGCGCCCACGGCGAGGGTCCACGAGTAGGTGGTCTGCGGATCGAAGGCGTCGGGCACGTCGGCGAACTGGACGGTGGGCTCCGGTCCCGAGGTCCCGCCCTTCCAGAGCAGCAGCCGGTTCTTGCCGCCGTTCTCCGAGCGGGACATCGAGCGGTGCATGTGGGCGGTGTCGGTCGCCCTGGCGTCGAGCACCCGCATGCCGTCCGGGAAGTAGTTGCCCACGATCAGGTCGAGATGGCCGTCGCCGTCCACGTCGGCGCTGGTGAGCGCGTTGGTGTTCCAGATCTCCGGGTGGGGATAGGCCTCCACCGGCCGGAAGGCCGCCGCGCTCAACGCGGGGGTGCCGGCGCGGCGCAGGAAGAGGATGGGCGGCCGCCCCCAATAGTAGACCAGGAGGTCCATCAGGCCGTCTTCATTGAAATCGCCCGGGAGGCAGCCCATGGGAGCCGTGGTCCGCGCGTCGTAGGGGAGAGGCCTGGGATCGAGGACGAAGGTGGCGTAGCGGGCGCCCGTGCCCGGCACCGGCTCCACCAGCACCTGGTCCACCCGGGTGTCGACCGAGCAGAGGTCGTTCGGCAGCCCGTCGCCGTCGAGGTCGTTGAGCGCCACGCCGGCCCCCACGCTGGAGATCCAGGAGCGGATGTCCTTGAAGCCCGGGTGGACGTCGCGCACCGTGCGGTCGAGGTTGCCGGCGGGGGTGGCCAGCGCTTCGCGCTGGAAGGCGAAGCGCGAGGCGAGGGCCTGCCGCTCGGCCGGCGCCAGGGTGGGCTGGCGGGCGAAGCCGTAGAGCCCCACGATCAATGCCACGGCGACCAGCCGCGTTCCGTACCGGCGCCAGAAGCCGGGTTGCTGCTCTTTCATCGGATCAGGCTCCCTTCCTGAAACGGTCCTGAATGCGCCGCCGCCAGACCTCGTACGCGGGCTCCTCCGGCCGGCCGGCCGGCAGCCCCTCGGCAGCCACGCGGGCCACCTCCGCGGCCTGCGCCGCGCTCATGCCGCAGATCACCCGGGCTGCCAGCTCGGTGTGCGCGGCCGGATTGCCGGCCCGCTCCCGCGCCTCGGCGGCGAAGGCCACCCCCTGCGCCAGCGCCGGCGCCAGGGGGCCGGCGGCCCGCCGCAGCTCCGCGGTCTCGGCCTCGGAGCGCCCGCCAGCATAGCCCACGGCGAGCCCCAGGCCGGCCCAGAGGTCGGGCCGGCGCTCGGGCGGAAAGGCGCCGATCGTCTGCGGCAGGCGCTCGACGTCGGCGCCGTCCACGAACCAGAGGCTGCGGCCGAGCCCCTGGTCGAAGCCGCGGCGGGCATAGCCGCGCAGCTTGCGCGGCACCTCGCGGCGCGCCACCGACCGCGGCCAGCGGAAGTACCCCTCGTGGAAGCCGTAGCCGTCGAGGGCGAGCCAGCCGAGGAGGGGATCGAGCCGGGCGAGGAGGCGCTCCGGGGAGAGGGGGAGCCGCGCCAGGATCCATCCGGCGCCGACGTTGACGATGTAGCGTTGAGCGTCCCCCGGTCCGGCGAGCAGCCGGGCGAGACGGTCGCGCCGTCCAGGGATCAGCGTGTCGAGCAGGGCGAGCGCCATGCCGGCGCCCTCGTAGGCGAAGCCGCGGTGATCGCGGTCGACCTCGCGGTCGATGCGCGCCGCCAGCGCCTCGCACCCCGCCTCCTCCAGCCCGGCGTGATAGCCGGCCACGAAGCAGCTCCCCACCCTCTCCAGGCGCTCGCGCACGGCCGCCGAGTCGCCGCGGAACCCGCGCCTGGCGAACGAGGTCTCCTCCGGCGCGATGCCGAACAGGGCCCGCTTGAGGGCGGCGCCGGGCGAACGGCGGGCGGGAACCTCCGGGTACGGCAGGGGGGTGCTGCGATTTTCAGTCGATGGGCTCACGCACACGCTCCTCTATGGAAGAGGTGCTCCGAGGACGGGCGAACGCGCCGGTGCGCGCCACATATCTTCTCAAGTCTCCGGCGTCAGCGGGTCTCCTCGAGCTCCATCTTAAGCGAGAAGAAGCGGAGCAGGTCCTTCAGCGAGAGGACGCCGAGCAGGCGGTCGCCGTCGACCACCATCAGACGGGAGATGCCGGTGCGGCTCATCCGGGAGAGCGCCTCCATGGCGTCGGTGCCCGCCTGGATGGTGTTCTCGGGAGAGCAACGCTCGGCGAGCGATCCCACCGTCTGGCGGTCCCACTCGTCGCGGGGGAGGGCGCGCACCTGGCGGGAGGTGACGCAGCCGAGCAGCCGGCCGGCGTCGTCCACCACGGGGAACATCTTGAAGTGATAGCGGTAGATATAGCTCTGCACCAGCCCCAGCACTGAGATGGCGCGCGGAACCGTTACCGGATCGGGGTGCCGGAAGCGCGACACCGGCTCCCCTTCCAGCGCGGGGCGGAGCAGGATCTGATGGTAGGAGGCGGTGGCGGCGTTGCGCACGAAAAGGCCCAGGATGAACAGCCAGACGCCGGAGAGGACGCCGTTGAGGACCGAGATCACCCCCAGGCCGATGAGCAGCAGGCCGAAACCGGAGCCCACCCCCGCCGACACCTGAGTGGCCCAGCGCAGGCTCCCGCGCCACCCCCAGAGGATGGCCCGCAGGAGGCGCCCGCCGTCGAGAGGGAAGGCGGGGATCAGGTTGAACAGCGCCAGCGAGCCGTTGAGGATGCCGAGGTAGCCGAGCACCGCCGTCACCGGCGCCGGCCACCCCTCGACGTTGCCGGCGAGATAGAGCCCGCCGCAGGCGAGCGCGAGGCCGAAGCTCGCCGCCGGCCCGGCCGCCGCGATCACGAATTCCGACTGCGGCGAGGGGGGCTCCCCCGCCATCTCGGCGATGCCGCCGAAGAGGAACAGGGTGATCCCCCGGATCTGGACGCCGTAGGTCCGCGCCACCAGGGAGTGCGACAGCTCGTGCAGGAGCAGGCAGAGGAAGTAGGCCAGCGCGCCGGCGGCCCCCATGATCCAGTAGGTGCCCGCCGCGAGGCCCGGGAGCTGCGCGGGGAAGACCAGGGCGGAGAGCTGCCAGGTCACCAGCGCGGCGATCACGAGCCACGAAAGGTCGATCCGGACCTTGAAGCCGAAAATCTCGAACAGCTCGATGGGTCTGCCGAACAAGGATGCCCTCCCGGGAGGGATTGTATCCCGGCCGGCCCTAGGGCATCCGGATGGTGACGACGTTCGAGTAGCGCGAGAAGCCCTTCCGGTTGTAGGCGCGCAGGCGGAAGGCGTAGGTCTGGCCCGGCTCCAGCCCGTCCTCGGGAAGGGAGGTGGCGTTCGTCGTCGCCGATCCCACCTCCTGGAAGTCGCCGTCCGTGCCGATCCTGGCCTCCACCATGAAGCCGAGCTCGTCCTTCGACTTGTCCTGCCAGCGCAGCAGCACCCGGCTGTCGGCCACGGCCTTGACCGTGAGCTTGGCGGGCGGGTTGGGCACCTTCGTGGGAGTGGGGCCGCTGGCCGCGTAGAATTGGGCGATCCCGTCCCGGTCGTCCTGGTCGAGAACGGAGCCGCGGCCGTCGTTGTGCACGGAGGCGAACATGATGGCGTCCGGGTCCTCAGAGTGGCCGAGGCCCAGGGTGTGGCCGAGCTCGTGGGTGAACACCTCTTCCGCCACCGTGCGGTTGCCCTGGAACAGGCACTGGGTGCCGTCGTTGGTCACGATGTCCGCCTCCACGATCTCGTGGACGGTGTACCCGTGGTAGGGCAGCGTCGCCAGGTAGAACCAGGGTGAGCCGGAAGCGATGACCCCGCCGCCCGGACAGGTGAAGCTGCCCGGGACGGCGTAGAAGCCGTTGCGGTGGGGGTCGTCGAAGAGGATGGTGTTGACCCCGTCGTGGAAATCGAAGCCGGCGTCGGCGTCGGTGGTGCCGGCGTAGTCGTAGAGGATCCCCGTGCGGGGGTCGTCGTCCCAGGTCTTGAGGGCGGTCTGGAAGGCCCCGGCCGTGTCGTCGAGGCTCAAGCCCGGCTGCGCCCCCTCGAAGACGTGCCACTCGACGTGTTGCCCCTGGTCGAAGCGGTACCAGCGGTCCGCGGCCCCCCCGGCGTCCATCAGGAAGGCGAACTTCCCGCGCCCGAGGCCCTTGCGCACCACCGCCGTCCCCGGGGGCAGGAAATAGTCGGCCGGGCGGTCGATGCCCAGGCCGCGGTCGATCACCCAACGGGAGAAGGATTCGACCTCGCGGTCGGGGTCGGGGGCCGGGCTCCCCACCGCGTGCGCCTCCGAGAGGTCGCGGACGGCGGCCTTCCGGCCGCCGAGCGTGTCGCGCTCATGGAAGGCGCCGAGCATCAGGTGGAGGACGCCGTAGGTGCCGTCGGGGTTGGGGAGCAGGAACAGGATGGCGCGCTCGCCGGCCGTGAAGGCCGGGGCCCCCCAGACCTTCAGGCCGATGCCGTCCGGGCCGGCGCCGCCAGCGACGCGCACCACCACCGTGTCGCCCGGCAGGCTCCCCTTCAGCACGCCGGTCACCTCGACCTGGTAGTCGGTGGCCAGCAGGCGCTTCACCGGCGCCGGCGAGACGCTGACCACCCGCACCGCGGCCACCACCGCCGCCTGGTCGGTCAGGTCGCGGTCGGCCATCATCTGGTACGACGTCGCGAGGGCGGGAGCGGTGGCCAGGAGCGCCAGCGAGAGCAGGGTGACGGCGGCACGTCGGGTCATGGAGGCCTCCTCGAGCACGGACGACAAATTGGCACCAGCCTAGCATGGCCCGGCGGGCCGGTCCATCTTCCCTGCCGCCCGCAAAGCTGGCATGATCCGCCACCAGCGAGCCTGGAGAGAGAGAATGAAGCGGCCCGACCTGACGGTGCTGAGCCGCGCCTGCCTGCGGCGGCCCAAGACGTACCTGTTGTGCATGGCGCTCATCACCGCCGTCTTCGCGGTGGGGCTGACCCGGCTGCAACTGCGCACCGACGGGGCGGCCCTCTATCCCGTGGGCGAGCCGGCCGTCGAGCTGACGCGCCGGGACGGCGAGGTCTTCCACGACCCGCGGCGCGTCATCCTCCTGATCAGCGCGCGCCCGGGCGGTCCGGCGGTGGCCTCGCCGGCCGGCTTCAACGCCCTCGTGCGGCTGCACGCGTCGATCACCCACCTGCGGGCGGTGGCGCCGGGCGGGGTGAAGTCCCTGGCGAGCCTCGTCGAGCCGATCGAAGGGACCGCCGCCCTGGTCGACGTCGAGCACTACCTCGACGACATCCCCGCCGCGGCGGAGCCGTTCGCCCGGCTTCTCTCGCGCCTGCACGCGCACCCCCTGGTCGACGGGCTCTTCCTCTCCCGGGACGGCCGGCACGCGGCCCTCTACGTCTCCCTCGACCCGCGCTTCGACCGCGAGGCCGAGCTCGCCGAGGTCCACGGCTGGATCGCGCGCCAGGACCGGCGGCTCTTCGACCTGCGGCTCACCGGCCCGGTGGTGGCCGAGATCGAGCTCGGCCACACCGTGGTGCGCGACCTCGCCTGGCTCACCCCCCTGATGGCGGTGGCCATCGCCCTCCTGCTCTTCCTCTCCCTGCGCAACCTGGCGGCGGTGGTCATCGCCGCCTCCGAGGTGCTGGTGGTGATGGTCTGGACGCTCGGCGCCATGGGCTTCCTGGGCGTGCCGATCACGCTGGTGACCACGGTGATGCCGGTGATCCTGCTGGCGATGACGGTGGCCGACGAGGTCCACCTGCTCGAGCGGCTCCAGGTGGACCTCGACGCCGGAGTGGGAAGGGCCGCCTTCAGCCGCGAGGACGTCTGCCGGTCCATCGAGCGCAACCTGGTGCACATGCACCGGCCGATCGTCCTCAGCTCGTTGACCATCGCTATCGGCTTCCTGTCGTTCCCCGCCGGCACCCTGGAGCCGTTGCGGCAGTTCGGCCTGTACTCCGGCCTCGGGCTGGTGGTGGCGCTGTTCATGAGCTTCACCCTGATCCCGGCCCTCGCCGCCACCCTGCCGCCGGCGTTCTTCCGCCGGGTCCGCCTGCCGCGGCGGCGGGAGGAGGAGCCGGCGCCGCCGCTCGAGGCCTGCCTGGCGGGCTATGAGAGCGTGTCCTTCTGGCTCTGCTGCGCCTTCATCGCGGTGAGCCTGGTGGGCGCCCTGCGCCTGACCGTCCAGGACTCGTGGGTCGACAACTTCGACCCCCGCGCGCCCCTGGTCTCCTCCGAGCGGGACTACAACGCCAACTTCTGGGGCTCCTACCTCTACGACGTCGTGCTGCGCACCGAGGACCCCGGGTTCTTCCGCCGCCCGGAAGGGGTCGCCCTGGCCGAGAGCGTGGTCGCCGTCCTCGAGCGCGGCCCGCACGTGGGCCGGGCGCTGAGCTATCTGGTCCCGATGCGCGTCATCGGCGACATCGTGGGCAAGCCCGGCCCGTTGTCGCAGCTCGACCGGCAGGACCTGCGGACGCTCAACGCCGTGGCCCTGGTGCTGCGCCGGGACCTCGACCTCAACCAACTGGTGACGATCGACGGCCGCTCCATCCGCGTCCGGCTGTTCGTCAACAGCCCGAACTACATCCGCTCGGTGGCGCTGGACGACTTCGTCCGCCGGGAGGTGCCCCGGGCGCTGGCGGGCTCCGGCGTCCAGCACCACTTCAGCGGCGACATCCCGCTGTCGGTGAGCATCATCCGCGCCATCGTGGACAACCAGCTCAGCTCGATCAGTTGGACGCTGATCGGCGTCGCGGCGATCATCCTGGTGGCCTACCGCAGCCTGTGGGTCGCCCTGCTGGTCACCGCCCCGGTCACCGCCGCCGCGGTCATGGTGTTCGGCGGCATGGGCTACGCCGGGGTGCCGCTGGGGATCGCCAGCAGCATGTTCGCGGCGCTCTCGGTGGGCGCCGGCGTCGACTTCGCGCTCCACTGGTGGCACGTCTACGAGCGCGAGCGCGACGCCGGGCGCGCCCACCAGCCGGCGGTGCGGACGGCGCTGCAGGTCTCGGGGCCGGCGATCCGCTGGAACGCGCTGGTCCTCTCGCTGAGCTTCCTCATCCTCTCGCTCTCGGCCCTCAAGCCGAACCACATCCTCGGCTGGCTGCTGGCGGCGGCCCTCGCCGCCGCCTACGCCGCCACCATGCTGCTGATGCCGCGGCTGGTGCGCGGCCTCCGGCGGGGAGTGTAGATGTAAGGAATGCAAGAAGAGCAATCCAGGACATTGCCTTGTCCAAGAGGCCTCCCTACTCTTACTACCTTGACGAAGAATCCACCGGAGAGAGTAGACTCCGAAACCGGCTGTCAAAGCTGAAAAGGGGGCCTTTCATGAAGGTCGTAACGCGACTCATTCCCGTCGTCTGCTGCATCGCCCTGTTGCTGCTGGTCGGCGTGTCCGCCGCGAACGCCGCGCAGCGCTCCTTCCCCGAGCGCGGGGAGGTGGAGTACGAGCACTCCATCATCACCATCCCGCTGGTGCTCGAGGGCGAGACCCAGCCCGCCGAGGTGTTGAAGCTCGACGCCTTCATGCGTCTGGTGCGCGGCACGCCGGTGCGCAACGGCCTCGGCTACCGCCAGGTCGAGTTCTACATCGACGCCTGGGAGCTCTACGGCTACAGCAAGGTGCTCGACGCCTACTTCACCTTCAGGCTCTCCGACACCGTCAAGCCGAAGAGCCTGGTGGTCTCCCTGCAGAAGAACGGCGACTACCCGGCGATGATCGTCTACGACGCCATTTATGACGTCTATCTGAACGACGTCAAGATCATCGACAAGCAGGCCGGCGTGGCCTTCGCCACCGGCGTGATGGAGATCCCGCCGCGCAACATCACGGTCGCTTTCCACAAGCCGTTCTCGCTCACCGAGGCCCGCAAGCGGGACGCCAAGCTGGACGCCAAGCTCGGCGAGGTGGTCGACGGCTTCAGCCTCGATCCGGGCACCTGCGAGGACATGACGCAGATCACCCCGCAGCAGTTCAACGAGGGCCTGCGGCAGGCCGGCGAGTACCGGCAGAAGTCCCTGGCGCACAAGACCAGCAGCAACAACAACAAGAAGCCGGCTGACCGGCCGGCCGAAGCGACCGGCAAGAAGGTGGCCGGAATCGAGCACTGATTCCGGCTCGCGGCAGTGGTTGAGATCCGGACGACGGCCCCGTCTGCGGGGCCGTCTCTGTATTCGTGGAACGTCGAAAGGAGATTAGGATATGACCTCAAGAAGCGCCAGCCTGGGGAGCGCCTTCCTCACCATGATCCTGCTTTGCTGCGGGTGGTCCGCTCCGGTACGGGCCAGGACGCTGGCCGACGTCGGCTTCATGTCCGGCTGCTGGCGGGGACAGCTTCCCAAGGGAGACGGCTGGATCGAGGAACGCTATTCGCCGCCGACCGCCGGCATGATGCTGGGGACCTCGCACACCGTCAACGGGCAGAGCACGAAATATTTCGAGTTCATCGAGATCACCGAGAAAGACGGCGAGGTCGAGATGACTCCGCTGCCCGCGGGCAAGAGGTCGGTCTCCTTTCGACTCGTCCGCCTGGAGGGCAAGAAGGCGGTATTCGAGAACCTCGAGCACGATTTTCCGAAGCGCATCATCTATCAATTGAAGGACGACGGCTCGCTGCTGGCGCGCATCGAAGGGGACAAGCCCGAGCAGGCCATGGACTTCCCGATGAAGCCGGTGCAGTGCAGCGGCACCAACCTGGCGAACGTCCGCCTGACCTGGGGAGATCCCGGCTCCGACATCGGCCAGTATCACAACCCTTCGGGCATCGCCATCTATCGCGACGGCAACGGCGTCGACTCGCTCGTCCTCACCGACACCAACAACCACCGCCTGCGCGCCTTCACCGCCAACGGCATGTTCATCGAGAAGTGGGGAGAGCAGGGCGACGGCGACGGCCAGTTCTACTACCCCCAGGGAGTGGCGGTGAACAGCAAGGGTGAGATGATCATCGCCGACGCCGGCAACCACCGGATCGAGGTGACCCTGGGCCCGCCGCCCGACATGATGCACCTGCCGGGCGCCTTCGTGCGCGCCTTCGGCAAGGACGGCACGGGGGACGGCGAATTCCACAACCCGCTGGCGGTCGCGGTCGACGCCGCGGACAACATCTACGTCGCCGACACCGACAACAACCGCATTCAGAAATTCGATCCCCAGGGGCGGTTCCTGGCCAAGTGGGGACATGGCGGGCGGGGCGACGGCGAATTCAACATTCCGAGCGGCATTACGGTGGACCGCAAGGGCAATGTCTACGTGGTCGACACCGACAACAACCGCATCCAGAAATTCGCCTCGGACGGCAAGCTCCTGGCCGCCTGGGGGCAGAGCGGCTCGAAGGAGGGGGAGCTCTACCGGCCGAAGGGGATCGCCGTCGACAAGGAAGGCAACCTCTATATCGCCGATTGCAACAACCACCGCATCCAGAAGCTCAGCTCCGAGGGGAAGTTCCTCGGCTCCTTCGGCCACGCCGGGCGCGAGCCGGGCGAGCTGTCGTTCCCCAACGCCGTGGCGGTGGACGACGCGGGCCACATCTTCGTGGCCGACTCGAAGAACGACCGTATCCAGGTCTTCCAGGAGAACAAGGCCGTCGCCGCTCTCTACGTCGCGGCGAAGTGACGGCCGTGCAACACGGGCTCTCTGTTTTGACCTCTCTTCCGGGAGACGCGCATGGATTGTAAGCACCGGTTCGCCTGCAGCCTCGCCTTCCTCCTCGGCCTCGCCGGCCCATCGTGGCCGGCGGAGCCGAGCAGCGCCGCCGCCCTGCGCGTCGACGAGGATGACCCGCATTGCAGCGACGAGACGGGAAAACCTTTCTGTACGCTCGGCGCGGCGATCCGCGCCGCCAACGCCCGGCCGGGGCCGGACGTCATCGACCTCGCCGAGAATCAGATCTTCTCGCTCACGCAACCCGCCACCAGGAACGTGACCGAGGGGGACACCGGGCTGCCGGCCATCGCGAGCGACATCACCATCCACGGCCATGGCTCCATCGTGGAGCGGATCCGCGCCAATCTCACTCCGCCCTTTCGCCTGTTCTGGATCAACGCCGGCGCCAGCCTGAGCCTCGACAACCTCACCATCCGCGGCGGCTCGAGCGCGCCCGGCCTGGACGGCGCCGGGCTCTACAACCTGGGCCGCACGCGGCTCGAACGGGTCACCGTCACCGAGAACGTGGCGGGGGACGACGGCGGCGGCATCCGCAACGACGGCCAGATCGAGATCGTGGGATGCACCATCAGCTTCAACAACGCCAGCGGCCCTGGCGGCACGGGGGGGGGCCTGTACAACGTGCCGGTGGGTGGCGACGGCGCCGCGCTCGTCTCGGGCACCGCGTTCATCGGCAACCGGGCGGGGGACCACGGCGGGGCGATCTTCAACAGCAGCAAGCTCACCGCGGTCAACACCACGTTCAGCGGCAACCTCGCCACGCACAACGGCGGCGGCATCCGCAACGTCGCCACCGTCCACTTCAACAACGTCACCTTCTTCGCCAACCAGGGTGGGGTGCAAGGGGGCAACATCAGCAACATCGGCACCCTGACGCTCAGCAACAGCGTGGTCGCGGGCGGCGTCGCCCCGGTCTCTCCGGACTGCGAGGAGATCGTCACCTCCGAGGGTTACAACCTGATCCAGAACCGGGCCAACTGCACGATCGACGGCACCGAGACGGGGCTCCTGACCGGCGTCGACCCGATGCTCTCACCCCTGCAGGACATGGACGGCGGACTCAACAAGATGCACCGGCCGGCCACCAAGAGCCCGATCGTCGACGCGGGCAATCCCGCGCCCCCCGGCGGCGGCAATCACGCCTGTGAGGCCGTCGACCAGCGTGGCGCCACCCGCCCCAAGGACGGCAATCACGATTCGATCGCGATCTGCGACATGGGAGCGGCGGAAATCGGGGGTAACTGAAGAACGGAGAAATGCCATGTTGACCAAGCGTCTGGTTTTCGTCCTCCTGGTGTCCGCGATCGCCCTGCTCGCGGGTCCCAGGGGAGCGGGCTGCGAAGAGCCCGGAAAGGCTGCGAGCTCCGACTCGGCGACCTTCTGGAGCCGGCTGCCGCTGCGCTTCGAGACCAACCAGGGACAGCTCGATCCTGGAGCCCTGTTCGTCGCCCGCGGACCCGGCTACACCCTCGCGCTCACCCGCCAGGGGGCCGCGTTGCGCCTCGTCGACCTGCCGCGGCGTGGCATGGCGGCCGAAGCCACGCCGCGCGAGCTCGACGTCGATCTGCGCTTGGTCGGTGGCAACGCCGCGCCGCAGGTGACCGGCGAAGGGCCGGCGGCGGCGCCGGCCAACTACTTCGTCGGCCGCGACCCCAACCACTGGCGCCGGGGCGTGCCGACCTATGACAGCGTCCGCTACAGCGCCGTCTATCCGGGGGTCGACCTCATCTTCCACGGCCGTCACGGCCGGCTGGAGTACGACTTCGTCGTCGCTCCCGGCGCCGATCCCGGCCAGATCGAGCTGGGCGTCACCGGCGCGGACCGGCTGACTGTCGACGCCGGCGGCAACCTGGTCATCAGCTCCGGCGACCGCTCGCTGGTCCAGCCCAAGCCGGTCCTCTACCAGGAGGGCGCCGGCGGCCGCGCGGAGGTCGCGGGCGGCTACCAGGTCGCTGGGGACCGCGTGAGGTTCGCCGTCGCGGCGTACGACCGTTCGCTGCCGCTGGTGATCGACCCGGTGTTCACCTTCGCGTCCTACTTCGGCGGCGCGGACCTGGAGGAGCTCTTCGGGATCGCCCACGACGCCCAGGGCAACATCTGGGCCACCGGCCTCACCGGCTCGCTCAACCTGCCGGTGGCCCACGCCGTCGAGGGCACCTACGGCGGGTTGGGGGACACCTTCGTCATCAAGCTCGACAAAAACGGGACCATGCTGTTCGCCACCTATCTGGGCGGCCGCGACTTCGAGCAGTCCTGGGGGATGACCCTGGACAATGCGGGGAACGCCTACATCGTTGGCAACACCAAGTCGGACGACTTTCCCGTCGTCGGCGGGTTCCAGACGAGCCTGCGCGGAGAGCGTGACGCCTACGTGGTGAAGCTCGACCCCTCGGGCTCGCGGATCCTCTACTCGACCTATCTGGGCGGCGGCGGCCTCGACTGGGGCTATGCCGTCGACGTCGACGCCAAGGGCGCGATCTACGTCGCCGGCGAGACCTCGTCGTCGGACTTCCCCGTCCGTTCCGCGGCGCAGGCCACCTATAAAGGCGGCGAGGACGCGTTCGTGACCAAAATCGCCCCGGACGGCTCGGGGATCGTCTATTCGACCTTCATCGGCGGCGGCAACCATGAGCGCGCCTGGGGGGTCAAGGTCGATGCCCAGGGGCGCGCCTACGTCGTCGGCGCGACCGCCTCGCCGAACTTCCCCACCAAGAACGCGTTTCAGAAGCGCTATGGCGGCGGCATGTCCGACGCCTTCATGACTCTCATCTCCGGCGACGGCCGGTCGTTCCTCTACTCGACCTTCGCCGGCGGGACGAGCACGGATCAGGGGTTCGCGGTGGCGATCGACGGCAAGGGGAACGCGCGCTACGTCGGCCTTGCCGGCAACGCGACGTTCCCCGTGCGGCAGGCGCTCCAGCCCTTCTACGGCGGCGGCAACGGCGACGGCTTCGTGATCGGGCTGACCACGACCGGCGGCCTCCAGTTCTCGACCTTCCTGGGCGGCGGGCTGGCCGACGCCGCGTTCTCGGTCTCGCTCGACGCCAAGGCCAACATCTATGTCACCGGCCAGACGGAGTCTCCCAACTTCCCGCTGCGCAGCGCCCTGCAGACGTCGCTCGGCGGCCTGCGCGACGGCTTCCTCACCAAGCTGCGCCCCGACGGCAAGGCCTTCCTCTTCTCGACCTTCTTCGGCGGCGACGCCATCGACGAGGGCACGGTGATCGACGTCGACCCCAACGGGGTCATCTATCTCGGCGGCTTCAGCGACGGCAACCTGCCGCTGGTGCACCCCCAGCAGGCCGTCTATGGCGGCAAGCGCGACGGCTTCGTGGCCCGCATCGAGAACGGCTCCACGCAGGCGGTCGCCGTCTCCTGCGCGGCGGCGGTCCGGCAGCTCCCGAGCTCGGCCGGCGATCTGCTCGACGTCGGTCTTTCGGTGCAGGTGGACGGCGACGGCACCGCTCCAGAGATCGCCCTGCGGGTGTTCGGCGACGACGGCGCGAGCGCCTACGACGTCGAGCGTCCGCAGGCGGGAGGGCTCCAACTGCGGGCCGAACGCTCGTCCTCCGAAAGCGATCGCGTCTACCTGATCGTGGCCACGGCGCGGGACCGCGCCGGCAACCGCGGCACCGCCACCTGCTCGGTGGTGGTGCCCCGCTCCGCGGAGCCGCGGGACGTCGCGAGCGCCTTCGCCCGCGCCGCCGGCGCCGAGAGCTTCTTCGAGCTGCACCAGGCGCTGCCCGCCGGGTTCGCGGGGCTGGACCGGCCGGACTTCCAAGGGAGACAATGACATGGCTACCAAGCAGCAGGGACCTTCATCAGAGCCGGCCGAAGACCGCGAGCAGCCCGTCGCGCCCGGATGGAGCCGGCGCCAGTTCTTGGGGGGGACCGCGGCCACGGTGCTGGCCGCCGGGACGGCCGGCCTCGCCTCCCTGACGATGGAGAGCCCCGCCGAAGCGGCGCCGGGGGAGGTCGGACCGGTCATCGGCAACGACCGCCTGACCGCCGCCATGCGCTCCCGCGAGGCCATGCTGGACCGCATGGTCGCGGCTGGGATGCCGCAGCACCTCAACAACGGCGACGAGGACGGGCTCCCGGGGTTTATCGGCAATCACAGCAAAGGGCTCGCCCACAACAGTCTCGGCGAGCCCGACCTGGCCACCTACAACAAATTCCTGGCCGTGCTGACGGACGGCAGCACGACCGCCTTCTCGGGGCTCTACCCTCTGGCCGGGGAGCTCCGCCTCACCAACCCCCAGGCCGGCCTCGCCTTCGACAGCGAGGGGCTCGATCCTCACCAGTACGAGGTGCCGCCGCCGCCCAGATTCAGCAGCGCCGAGATGGCGGGGGAGATGGTGGAGCACTACTGGCAGGCGCTGCTGCGCGACGTCAACTTCACGCGGTACCACACGGACCCGCTCGCTGAGGCGGCGGCCGCCGAGCTCAGCCGGCTCTCCGACTTCCGGGGTCCGAAGGAGAACGGCAAGGTCACCACGGAGACCCTGTTCCGCGACGCGTTGCCGGGCACCAACGTGGGCCCCTACATCTCCCAGTTCCTATGGCTCAACACTCCCTTCGGCGTCGAGCGCGTCGACCGGCAGATGCGGACGCGGCCCCCCGGCGAGGACTTCGGCACCACGTTCGACGAGTGGCTGGCCCTCCAGAACGGCAACGTGCCGGGCGTCGAGACCTTCCTGTCGAAGCGGCGGTACATCATCAACGGCCGCGACCTCGCCCAGCGGGTCCATCTCGACGTGCTCTTCCAGGCCTATTTCAACGCCTGCCTGATCCTCGGCACGCCCACCATCCACGGCGGCATCGAGGCGCCGATCAACCCTGGCAACCCCTACTTTGAAGGTCGGACGGAAGACGGCTTCGCCACCCTCGGATTCCCCTATATCAAGACGCTCATGTGCGAGGTCGCCACCCGGGCCCTCAAGGCGGCCTGGTTCCAGAAGTGGTTCGTGCACCGCCGGATCCGGCCGGAGGAATTCGCCGGCCGCGTCCACGTCCACAAGTCCGGCCTCAAGAGCTACCCGCTCCACGCGGACGTGCTGGGCGCGGAGGCCGTTGACCGCCTGCACAGCAAGAACGGCACCTATCTGCTCCCCCTCCCCTTCAAGGAGGGCTGCCCGACCCACCCCTCCTACAACGCGGGCCACGCCACCGTCGGGGGCGCGTGCGTGACCATCCTCAAGGCGATGTTCGACGAGACCTACATCATTCCGCGCCCCAAGATCCCCACCAGCGACGGCTCCGCACTGAAGAACCTCAACGGCGCCACCCTCACGGTGGGCGGCGAGCTCAACAAGCTGGCCTCCAACATCGGCACCGGCCGCAACATCGCCGGCGTCCACTGGCGCTCCGACGCCAACCAGTCGTTCCTCCTCGGCGAGCAGGTGGCGCTGCACGTGCTGGTCGACAGCCTGGCCTGCGTCACCGAGGACTTCGTCAAGGGTCCGCTGGTCTTCACCAACTTCAAGGGGCGGCGGGTCGAGGTGACGAGGACCGGCTTCACCGTTTTCTGATGCGGAGGACGGGGGCGAGCGGCCTAGCCGGCGCGCTCGAACGGAGCGAGGGCGCTCTGATCCCCCAGCAACGGCTCCAGCAGGAGCGCCGGGAAGGCGAACAGAATCGGCGGGTCGAGGGGGTCCGCGGGACGGAGGCGGACCCCCCCTTCCGGCAGCCCCTCGATCCGCCGGCCGCGGATGACGATCCGCAGGCCGCGGGAGCTCGAGCGCAGGATGCGATCGGAATCGACCAGGCAGGCCGTGATGTCCTCCCGCCGGTCTAGGCCGGCGGCAAGGAGATGGTAGGTCCCCTCCGGCAGCTGAGGCAGCACGAAGGTCCCCGCGCTCCGCCGCACCGCGCAGGCGCTGGGCCAGCCCTCTGGGGTCGCCCGTTTGAACAGGGCCACGGCGGTCAGGCCTTCGAATCCCTCGGGAGCCGTGACCTCGCCGGTCAATCCCTGGGGAGGTTGCAGGGCCTCGAAGGCCGCGAGCGGGTCCTCGATGCCCAGCGACGACTCAGGGATCATCTTCGCCAGGCGGCGCAGACGCTCCGGGGCCAATCCCACCCTCGCCTTGAACTGCCGCGCGAACGTCGCCGGGCTGAGGAAGCCGAGCTCGTCACAGATCTCCGCCATGTGCAACGGGGTGGTCAGCAGGAGCCGCTTGGCCGCCTCGAACCGCAAGGCGCTCTGGAAGAGCCCCGGCGGGATGCCGGTCACCAGGCGAAACACGCGATTGAAATGGAAGGGGCTCATGAAGCCCAGGCCCGCCATCTCGTTGAGCGAGAGAGGGACCGCGGAACGCTCCCGCATCACCCGGATGACGCGCCCCACCGCCGCGCGGTAGTGCTCCTCCGTCTGCTGAGTCAGAGAGCCCTGCAGAGCCGAAACCACCTCACTCGCTGCCGCCTTCCGATCGCGCAAATGCCCCGATTTCATGGGGGCCCCCTCCGGAGCTGAGATCCTGGTCTACTTCAAAAAGTGCGGGGAACAGTACCAGAAGGCGTCTCGGGGACGTGTAAAATTGGAGTAAAACAAGGTAAAGAGGATGAATACAATTATCGGATCGCGGAACGATATTCAGGCGGGGTCGGTCTCCGGGTCGATCGGGCAGTAGAGGTCCCGCCGCCGCTCGAGGTCCCTCACCACGGCGCGCCGGAACCCCCGGGCGCCCCCTTCCTTCAGGCGGGCGGCGCGGTAGGTGGCCATGTCCACGGCCTCCAGCCGCAGGCGGATCGTCTTGAACAGGCGGGGGAGACGCTCGCCCGGGACCTGCACGTGGTGCAGGCCGCCGCTGTAGGCGATCAGCAGCCGCCCCTCTCCCATCGTCTCCAGGATGTCGGCGATGCCGCCGCGCACCGTCATCGGCTTCCCCTCGGAGTCCAGGCCGTTCGCCCGCTTCATCCGCCCCTCGGGGAGGATGATCACCATGGCGTCCGGATCGATCTGGCGCAACACATCGCTCCAGGTCTCGTCCCGCTCGCGGGTGATCGGCACCACCCGCGCGGCGACCATCCCGTAGAAGCGCCCCACCACGGCGCGGTCGGCCGTCTTCTGGGCGACCGGCACCACCCCGTGGCGGGCCAGGCGCCAGAGGAAGTGGTTCGGGCAGCCGCCGGCGAACAGCGCCTCGTAGAGGCTGGTGTGGTTGAGGATGGCGGCCAGGCGCACCCGCCGCCAGGGGTCG
Source organism: Acidobacteriota bacterium (assembly GCA_003223675.1). Taxonomy (GTDB): domain Bacteria; phylum Acidobacteriota; class Thermoanaerobaculia; order Multivoradales; family UBA5704; genus DATARR01. The sequence goes on along the minus strand of QHVW01000151.1, from coordinate 5,883 downwards.
GGCGGCACGTCGCCGATCCACTTCACGTCGCTCCGGTAGAAGAGCCGGGAGAGGGCCTTCAGCGCCAGCAGGACCAGGAAGACGATATAGGAGCGCATGGTTTCGGGTCGTTTGGGGTCGCGGGCGGGATTCTAGCAGGCGGAGCGCTCTGATAGGCTTGGCGCGGAGATTCGTATGCCGCCCCGAGACCCCAATCCATCCCCCCGGCCCCGCGTGTCGGCGATCATCACCACCTTCAACGAGGAGGCGAACATCGCCGGCTGCATCGAGTCGCTCCTCTGGTGCGACGAGATCCTGGTGGTCGACTCCTTCTCGACCGACCGCACCCCCGAGATCGTCCGCGGCTTCGAGAAGGTCCGCTTCTACCAGCGAACCTACTACGGCTCGGCCTCGCAGAAGAACTGGGCCATGGACCAGGTCGCCAACGAGTGGATCCTGATCTTCGACGCCGACGAGCGCTGCACCCCGGCCCTCCACAAGGAGATCGAGAGCCTGCTCGCCGCGGGCCCCCGGTTCGAGGCCTACACCATCAAGCGGCGGGTCTACTTCCTCGACCGCCTGATCCGCTTCTCCGGCTGGCAGCACGACCGCGTCGTCCGCCTGGTCAAGAACGGCTCGGCCCGCTACCCCAACCGCCGGGTGCACGCCGACATGATCACCCGGGGGCCGGCGCCGGTGCTGCGCAGCTTCATGGAGCACTACATGGCCGATTCGCTCGACGAATACGTCCGGCGGATCGAGAAGTACAGCTTCTGGGGCGCCGCCCAGAACTGGCGCGAGAAGCGCAAGTCCGGCTTCACCCAGGTCTTCGGCCGCTCCGTCTGGCGCTTCCTGCGCACCTACGTCTTCCAGCTCGGATGTCTCGACGGCATGCACGGCCTCGTCTTCTGCATGCTCCAGGCGTACGGCACCTACCTCAAATGGGCCCTCCTCTGGGGCTGGCGCGTCAACGCCGCCCGCGGCCGCGCCCCCAACCTGCCCATCTTCGACGACAACGAGGAGACCTGGCGGGGATTGGAGGAGGAGGAGGAGGCGGTGGTTGTTGAGCACTAGGCAAATCTTTGCTACGATAAACACGGATTCGGAGCTAACAACCGGTCTATCTCACCAAGGAGGAGCTCATGCGTGTGAAGATTCTCGGCGTTCTCGTTGTTTTGGCGATCAGCTTCCTGCCGCTTCCCGCCGCCAGAGCCTGCATCATCAGTGATTGCACCACCACGTGTACCGGCCCCACCGGAGTGGAGTGTTGCTGTTTCTACCAGTGCCGCTCCGGAGGCACCTGGGTGTGTAATCCAGGGTATTGTGGAAACACCGACACCAGCTGCCTCTGAGCGCCAGGACGACGCGCCCTCCGGGCCGCCGCGCGGCCCGGAGGATACCGGTTGGAAATCAACGAGCGTACGGGTTGCCGCCCAAGGCGTTCGAGATGTCGGTGATCGCCTTCTGCGCGCGCACGCTGTTGCCGGCCTGATCGAGAGGCGGTGACACCACCGCGATCCCGAACTTCCCGGGCGAGACGGCGATGAGCCCGCCGCCGATGGGCTATCCGGGGTCGGGATTCTGGTTCGGCATGAGCGTCGGGATCATCGCCGGCGGCGCCTGGGGTGGTGGTGGCTGGGGCCATGGCGACGTCAACGTCAATTGGAACGGCGGCGACGTCAACGTCGGCAACGGCAACCGCGGCGGCAACCGCAACCAGGTCAACCCGCAAGGTGGCCAGAGGGGCTCGCGGACCGGGACCGGCTGATTCTCGCCGTCGGCAACGACCCCTGGCCGCTCCCCATCCCGCTCGTCAAGGCGGGCAGCGGCTGGGCGTTCGACACTGCGGCGGGGATCGAGGAGGTCATCAACCGCCGCATCGGCCGCAACGAGCTGAGCGCGATCCAGACCCGCCTCGCGGTCGGTGACGCGCAGCGCGAATACTACCGCTTGGACCGCGACGGCGACGGTATCCTGGAGTACGCGCAGAAGTTCCGCAGCACCCCCGGGAAGCAGGACGGCCTGTACTGGGAGGTCAAGGAGGGCGAGCCGGCGAGCCCGATCGGCGAATTCGTCGCCACGGCCTCGACCGAGGGGTACGGGCCGGGGAGCACCGCCTATCACGGCTATCACTTCCGGCTGCTGACCAAGCAAAGCTCCGCCGCGCCCGGCGGCGCCTACGATTACATGGTGCAGAAAAAACAGATCGGCGGCTTCGCCGTCGTCGCCTTCCCGGCCGCGTACGGGGACTCTGGAATCATGACGTTCATGCTCAGCCACTCGGGCATCGTCCACCAGTAGGACCTGGGCAAGGAGACCCAAGCCAAGGCCGAAAAAATAAAGTCGTTCGATCCGGCCGGCTGGAAGAAGGTGGACGACAAGGACCTGCAGATCATTCCCGAGCCTTGATCCGTCTTTCGGGAGGGTGGGGGAGGGAGGGGGATGGTATCTCTGCGATACCATCCCCCTCCGTGACCGCCCTCCCCCAGACTCTCCTCGACCACCTCCGCGCCCGCCAGCACGAGATGACCGCGTTGCTGCGCGACCTCGCCCTCCTCGAATCCCCCTCCCATGAGCCCGCGGCCCAGGAGCCGGTCTTCGCCCGTCTCGCCGCGGAGCTCGCGGCGTCGGGGATGCGCGCCCGGCGCCTGCCGGGCAAACGGACCGGCGGCCAGCTCTGGGCCGTCCCCCGGGAGCGCCGGCGCGGCACGCCGGCCCAGCTCCTGATCGGCCATTGCGATACCGTCTGGCCGGTCGGGACCGTCGAGCGAATGCCGGTCGAGGTCCGTGACGGCCGCCTCTCGGGGCCCGGGGTCTACGACATGAAGGCCGGGCTGGTGCAGGGCATCTTCGCCCTGCGCGCCCTGCATGCCTTGCGGCTCGCTCCCGCGGCCGAGCCGGCCTTCTTCATCAACTCCGACGAGGAGATCGGCAGCGTCGAGTCCCTGCCCCGCATCGAGCGGCTGGCGCGGGCCGTGCGGCGGGTCTTCGTGCTGGAGCCCTCGCTCGGGCCCGCCGGCGACCTCAAGACCCGGCGCAAGGGATCGCTCCGCTTCACCCTCCGCGCCTTCGGCCGGGCCGCCCACTCCGGGCTCGATCCCGAGAAGGGGGCGAGCGCCATCCGCGAGCTGGCGCGGGTGATCCAGTGGCTCTACACCCTGGCCGATCCCGCGCGGGGGATCACCGTCAACGTCGGCGTGATCGCCGGCGGTCTGCGGGCCAACGTGGTCGCTCCCGAGGCCCGGGCCGAGCTCGACGTCCGGGTGCTGGCGGCGGAGGACGCCGTGCGCCTCGAGCGCCAGGTGCTCGGCCTCACCGCCGAGACCCCGGGCACCCGCGTCGAGGTGCTGGGCGGCATCGACCGGCCGCCGCTCGAGCCCACCCCCGGCAATCAGATCCTCACGGCGTCGGCCCTGCGGCGGGCCGGGGAGCTCGGCATCGCGCTCGGCGAGGGCACGGCCGGCGGCGCCTCCGACGGCAGCCTGACCAGCCGCTTCACCCCCACGCTGGACGGCCTGGGAGCGGTGGGCGACGGCGCCCACGCCATGCATGAGCACGTGGTGCTCGACCGGCTTCCCGAACGGGCCGCGTTACTGGCATTGTTGTTGCTGGAGCCTCTCTCGCCCTCTGGGGTGAGATAGAATCGGGCCGCTGAACGTATACCGACGATGAATGCGGCCCCAGGGGGAGGCCGCCGATCGGGGCAAGGGGGTTTTTTCCGATGTCGCCGTACCGCAGTACCGCCGTCGTAGTCCTCGCCGTCGCATTCCTTTCGCTCCTCGCCATCCCTGCCGCCGCGGCCCCGAAGCCGGCCCCACCGAAATCGGCGGCCCTGAGCCGTGACGAGATCCGCCAGGCCGAGCGCTGGCTGGCCGATCTCGGCTACTGGACCGGTCCGATCGACGGCGTCTGGGACGACGTCTCGCGCCACGCCCTGATCGCCTTCCAGAAGATCCAGCACGCCAGGGCCACCGGCCGGCTCACCCGCGCCGAATACAACGCGCTGTCGGTGGCCGCGCCGCCGCGCCCGCGCGAGCTGGGGGAGCACATCGAGGTCGACCTCGCCCGCCAGGTGCTCTTCCTGGTCGACGCCGACGGCAGGGTGGGGAACATCCTGCCGATCTCCTCGGGGAGCGGCAAGACCTTCCACGAGAAGGGATATCCGGAGACCCACGCCGTCACTCCCTGCGGGCACCTGGAGGTCTACACCCGGGCCTCCGGCTGGAAGACCAGCCCGCTCGGCGAGATGTACAACCCCCTCTACATCGTGGGTGGGATCGCCATCCACGGCAGCCTGGACGTGCCCGCCTACCCGGCCAGCCACGGCTGCATCCGCATCCCCATGTTCGCTTCCCAGCGCCTGCCGCGCATGGTGCCCAACCGGATGCCGGTCTACGTCTACGGCTGCAAGGGCGAGCCGCCGGTCAACCAGCTCGCGGGCTCGCCGGTGGTGACGGACAAGGTGGCGGCGGGGCAGGAGTAGGAGCGCCCGGGCATTCATGCCACAGGATTGATTCCACAAACTTTGCGGGTGGGGGGAAACCGCCCTGGAAGGGCGGATATTGAATAGCCTGGGGTTTCAATCCCAGGCTGGGAGACGCGGCCGCCACCTCCACCTGGGGTTGAAACCCCAGGCTGGTAAATATCCGCCCCTCCAGGGCGGGTAAAGATGTGAGTAGTCCTGTGGCCTTGACGCTCCGGGCGGGGAACCCGCCGCCTCCGCCGCCCGTCCAATCAGGCAGGAGGTGACCTCATGGCCCTGAATCCCCAATCCCCGCGCGGTGCCATCCGTAGTGAGATCAACGTCACGCCGCTGGTCGACGTCTGCCTGGTGCTCCTCATCATCTTCATGGTCGTGACGCCGCTGATCCAGGCCGGCGTCAAGGTGGATCTGCCCAAGACGGCGAAATCCCATTCGATGCCAGGCCAGGACGAGCAGCTCACCGTCACGATCCAGGAGGACGGCAGCGTCTGGGTCGCCGGCAGACAAACCTCCGAGGGGGATCTCCCCGGCCTCCTCGCCACGCTTCACCAGGCCCAGCCGGACCGCACCGTGATCGTGCGTGGAGACCGCCGCCTCCAGTACGAGAAGATCACCGAGGTCCTGGCGACGCTGAGCGACGTGGGCTTCACCCGGATCGGGCTGGTGACGGAGAAGAAGCGCTCGTAGCTCTGCTTTGTCAGCGTAGGCGTCAACCGCCGCTGAAAGCCATGGACGGCGCGGCCCCTGCCGTGGGGTGGCCCGCCTGGGACAGCGACCAATCATCGTACGCGCTGCACGAGCCGCACAGCGCGCCGCCCACGAACAGGATCGTCAACAGCATGAGCCCGGCGAATGGCAGAACGAATCTGGTCTTCATGGAGGCTCCTTTCTGATGCGGTACGCAATTCTACAGGAAAAAAGGGGCGGATTCACCCAATCCCAGCAGCTCCCGGCACTCCCGCGGCGTGGGGCTAGTCCGCCTGTCTTGCCAAGCCATCTCCTGATATCTGCTGCTAATATCTGACCACCCGCAACTCTATGTTTTTCAATGGATTATGGATTCACTCCTCCCCTGCACACCAAAGCCGGGTCCTTCTGCTAATACTCCTGCTCGGTATCCAGCGGAAGGTAGCGCACTTTGGGCCCCTTGGTTCCCTCGCGCCGTAGGAAGCCGGTCCGTGAGGACCAGACCCTCAAGTACTTGGATACCTCGACCCGCGCCGATTGCGACTCCCCGAGCCCCAGGAGCTCCCGGCACTCCCGCGGGGGTGCCCCGTCTGTTAACGCCTGCCGGTCTCGCCGGGAGCAGCCCTCTCGCCGCCGGGCCGCAGCCGTTTGTTAACGCTTGTTAACGCTTCCGCTGGGATAAGCGCTTACCCTCAATAGTTTAGAGTGTATGCCCGATTTCAGCCCGGCCCTCG
>QHVW01000346.1 GCA_003223675.1 Acidobacteriota bacterium | reverse complement strand
TCCGGTGGCCTTCTCCAGGGCGTCCTGGAGGTCGGCCGTGGTCACCGTCTGCCCGGCGAAGCGCTCGACGTAGGCGCGGATCCCCCGGGACCACCCCTCCTCGCCGAGGAGGTAGTGGATCATGTGGAGCACCAGCGCCCCCTTTTCGTAGGTGTGGCGGTCGAACATGTCGAAGGGATCGGCGTAGCGCCGGGTGACGATCGGCCGCTGATAGGCCCGCTCGGCCTCGCGGAGATAGGAGCTCCGGAGGTCGTCCATCTCCCACGCGAACGCGTCCTCGCCGTGGGCGTGGCGCTTGTAGAGGGCCGTGAAGTAGTCGGCGAACCCCTCGTTGAGCCAGGCGTTCGACCAGTCCTCGCAGGTGATGAGGTCCCCGAACCACTGGTGGGCCGTCTCGTGGGCGACCAGCCCCTCGCTCGAGTGGTCGGCTTCGGCCCGGGCGTCGTGCAGGGCGCTCGCGGTCTGGGTGGTGGCGGAGATGTTCTCCTCGCCTCCCCACATGAAGTCGACCACCGCCGACTGGGCGTATTTGGCGTAGGGATAGGGGCGGCCCGTGACCTGGGAGAAGAATTCCAGGATCTTCGGCGTATCGCCGAAGGAGCGGCGGGCGGTGGCCTCGTCGGTGCCGGAGGGGACGTAGTACTCCACCGGGATGTCCCGCCAGGTGTCGGCCACGCGCATGAAGTCGCCGACCGCCACGGAGACCAGATAGGTCGAGTGGGGGACGTCCATGCGCCAGTGATAGGTGCGCCGGCCGTCCGGCTGGTCGGTCACCTCCAGCAGCTTGCCGTTGCCGACCACCATGAGCGGGCGCTTGACGGTGGCGACCATCTCGGTGGTGGTGCGGTCGTTCGGGTAGTCCCAACTCGGGAACCAGAAGCGGTTGAGGTCGGCCTCCCCCTGGGACCAGATCTGGCGGGGCTTGTTGGGATACCCGCGGTCGGGCCCCACGAAGTAGAGGCCGGCCTGGGGGTGGGCGGAGTAGTCGACCGCCACCTCCAGGCGGTCCTGGGGGCCGTAGCCGCGGTCCAGCCTCACGGTCAGGGTCTGGGCTTCGGGGTCGAGGGTGAAGGGCCGCTCGGCGCCGTTGACCCGCACCTTCCGGACCTCCAGCCCGGCGGCGTAGAGCACCAGCGAGTCGACTCCCGGCAGGAGGGGGACGAGGGTGTTGGTGGCGGTGCCGGCGACGCTCCGGGCGTCCCAGTCGAAGGCGAGGTCGAGGCGCAGGTGCTGGAGGTCGTACTGCCGCGTGGGCATGTAGCGCGCGGGCGTCCCCTCGGGCGCGAAGTCTCGCGGCGCGGCCCGGCCCGGGACGGCCGCGGCGAGGATCAGGAGGAGCGAGGAGGCGAGCACCGTCCGGACACGCTGAGCGCTGGGTCTCATGGAATTTCCCCTTCAAAAAACGCCGGTTATGTTACAACTCCGCGGAGAGCTCTCCGCGTACAATCCGCCCCATGGCTCGCTATCGATTGGTCCTCGCCAAGGAAGACTTCAAGTTCTCCGCCGCCCACTTCACCCTCTTCAGCGACGGCCGCGCCGAGCTGCTCCACGGCCACAACTACCGGGTCCGGGTGGAGCTCGCCGGAGAGGGCCTCGACAGCGAGGGGCTCCTGGTGGACATCGAGAGCCTCAAGCTGGCTCTGCGCGTCCTCTGCGCCGGGCTGGACAGCCGGATGCTGATCCCCGGCGAGAGCGCGCGCCTGCATTGGGAGCGGCAGGGGGACGCGGTCGCGGTCCGCTTCGGCGAGCGGGACTACCGCTTTCCGGCCGCGGACACCCGGGTGCTCCCGCTCGCCAACACCTCGATCGAGCTGCTGGCCCGCATGCTCTGGCACGACCTCGCCCCCCATCTCGCGGGATCGCGGGTGGACGCTCTCGCCGTGTCGGTGGAGGAGACGGCGGGGCAGGAGTGCTGGTATGAGAGGGATCTCCTTACCCCGACCCAGGAGTGAGGGCCCTTCCCTTCCAGCTCACCGTCCTCTTCCGCCACCGGCCCACCACCCCCAGCGCCAGCACCCCCGCCAGCACCACGGCGTCCACCGGATAGAGCAGCCCGTAGATGGACCGGTGGCCGCTGCCGGAGCGCAGGAGGATTGAAGCGGCGGCGCCGGCGGTCCACAGGAGCGTGGCCTCCACCCAGCGGCCGGTGAGGATCGCCGTGGCCAGGGACAGCGCGGGGAGGAGGAGTACGGCGAGGATGCCGGCCGCCATCCCCGGGAGAGGGCTGAAGATCGCGCCCAGGTTGCGCCGCCAGCCGCGCACGGCCTCGCGGAAGCCCCGGTACATGCGGATGCGGAGCCCGGTGGAACGCAGGAAGCCGGTGCGGAAGCCGTGCTTGCGCAGGCGCGCGGCCAGCGCCACGTCGTCGATCGGCGCGGCGCGCACGGCCTCGAAGCCGCCGCTCGCTTCCAGGGCCTCCCGGCGCAGGAGGATGAATTGGCCGTTGGCGACCGCCGGACCCGCGCCGTCCGCCGCCGCCTTCCAGTCGCCGAGAAAGGCGTCGAGCAGGGCGAAGACCGGAGGGACCAGGAGGCTCTCCCCCAGGCCGCGCACCTCCTGGAGGCCCGCCAGGGAGACCGCATCCAGCCGCCATCTGGCCGCCGCGGCGTGGGCCCGCGCCAGCAGATCCGTAGCGTGACGGGTGTCGGCGTCGGTCGAGAGGATCCAGGAGGTCTCGATCCCCCGTGAGCCCACCCAGAGCGCATGGACCTTCCCCGGCCATCCGGCGGGGAGAGGACCGGCGGCGAGGAGCTCCAGGCGGGGCTCGGCTGCGGCTCGCGCCACGACCAGGTCGGCGGTGCCGTCGGTCGAGCCGTCGTCGATCACCCGCACCCGGGGGGCGGCCGTCTGCGCCAGCAGCGTCGCCACGCAATCCTCCACGTTGAGGCGCTCATCGCGCACGGGCAGCAGGACGGTGGTCTCCGGCGGGTGGGGGAGAGGCGGCGGGAGGGCCGGAGCCCACCGGCGCCGCTCCTCCGTCCTCAGCGCCAGCCCGAGGAGGCCGGCGCCGAGGAGGAGGGAGAGGAAAAGAGCGGGGCTCACGCGAGGGAGATCAGGCGGAGAGCCGCTGCTGCAGCTCCTGCTCGACCTCGCCGGGTTGCGGGAAACGCCCCAGCTTCTTCTTGGAGAAGATCAGGTCGTTGCCATAGGTGACTTCGAAGACTCCACCACTGCTGCGGACCAGCTCTGGGGAAACGCCGAGCTTCCGCTCGATCTCGGCCGCCAGACTGGCGGCCCGGGGAAAGTAGCCTCAGCTCGTGCAGTACTCGATGGAGACAGGGCTCGTCGGGGGCATGCATCCTCCTTTCGCGGGCCATTCTACCAGCCCACGGGAGCCTCCCTCCTCTCCCGTGGTTTCTCCAGCGAGGAATCAAATGGCGGAAAGCTCTGTTGGAGGTGTGTAAAGGTGCGTCCCAGGACCCCAGCGGGACAGGACGCGCGAAAAAAATTTCCCTGGAGACTGGATTTCGCCTGTGGACCTGAGTATAATCGAGATTGTTCAACATCGCTGTGAGCATTGAGATGGTCGGGGATCTTCAGGGGAGCTTGCATTCCGTCCGGCGGGTGCACCGCCGGAGGGTGTAAGGAAGTACATATCATATGAAACGTGGAGGTAAGAAAATGAAAGGTGAGGCGCCGAACATGTCATCAAAAGAAATGGCCCAGATCCGGCAGAACCTTGAGGGGACGCCGGACATCGAGGAGGCGGCGGAGCTGATGAACCTCGCCGGGAATTCCACCCGGCTCAAGCTCCTCTACCTGCTCGAGAACATGAAGGAGCTCTGCGTGTGCGACCTCGCGGAGATGCTCGGGGTTTCGGTCTCGGCCGTGTCCCAGCACCTGGCGAAGCTGAAGGCCTACGGGCTGGTGGCTCCGCGCCGCGACGCCCAGACGATCTACTACCGTCTGACGGACCACGAGTTCAACGGCAAGCTGCGCGACAACTTCTTCAAGCAGTTCCAGGTCTGAGCGTTCCAGGGCCGGGTCTTTTCTCGAAGGCGGCCGGGGTCTCCCCGGCCGTTTTCCTTTTTGGGGCGCTCCATCCTCCCGCGCTCGGGTAGAATCCCCGGCGGCGGTGATTCGAAGGGAGGGATTCAGGAATGAGCCAGCATCCGCGTCCGAAGTTTACCTACCTCGGCCATGCCACGATCCTCTGCGAGCTCCCCGGTGGGGAGACGGTGCTGATCGACCCCTGGGTGCAGAACAATCCCGCCTGCCCCAAGGAGCTGAAGGAGCTCAAGCGCGTCGACGCGGTGCTCATCACCCACGCCCACGGCGACCATATGGGAGACGCGGTGGAGATCGCCAAGAAGCACCGTCCGAAGACCGTAGTGGCGAACTACGAGATCTGCAACTGGCTGACCCAGAAGGGGGTGGAGAATTGCGCCGGCATGAACCTGGGAGGGACCCAGGATGTGCTCGGAATGCAGGTCACGATGGTGCGCGCCGACCACTCCTGCGGCATCTCCGACGGCGACCAGACCCTCTACGGCGGCGTGGCGTCGGGCTACATCGTGCGGCTCTCCGGCGGCTTCACCTTCTATCACGCGGGGGACACGGCGCTCTTCTCGGACATGCAGCTCCTCGGCGAGATGTACCGTCCCGAGCTGGCCTTCCTGCCGATCGGCGACTACTACACCATGGACCCGCAGCAGGCCGCCCGCGCCTGCCGCTTCCTGGGCGTGCGCAAGGTGATCCCGATCCACTGGGGGACCTTCCCCGTGCTCACCGGCACGCCGGAGAAGCTGGTGAAGGCCCTCGGCGACTACGGGGCCTCCTGCGAGGTCATCGGCCTCAAGCCGGGCGAGAGCTACTAGGGCGGCCACGCAGGGCCGCCCCTACGTTTCAGAAGCGGACCGAGGCGCCCAGACCGGTGAACCAATTCGGGTGGGGCTTGTCGAGCCCCACCCCGACGCGGATGTCGAGCTGCAGGTCGTTCGAGAGCAGATAGGAGAGCCCGACGTCGGCGTAGTGGGTGGCGGAGCCGTCCGCGCTCTCCTTGGAGAAGGCGTACCCTTCCAGGAAGCCTCCGACCTTCTCGTTGAGCTGGAATCCGGCTGAGGCGCTGGCGAAGAGCTGGTCGAAGCGCCGGTCGCCGTCCGCCAGCCGGGCGCCTCCGACGTTGCTTTCCAGCGACCAGTTGGCGGGCAGGTCCCAATGCAGCGCCAGCGCGGCCCGGGGCTGCCAGACGTCGGCGGTCAGCGCGCGCGCGCCCACGGGAATGGTGGTGTTGAGGAGCAGGCCCATGGCCGGCACGCCCTGGGGGCGATGCTCCGCCTCGGCGTCGTTGAGCCGGATCTTGACCTCGACGAAGGGGTCCTGGAAGCCCGAGATCCGCCGCTCGCCCATCCCGGGATCGATCCACTGGTAGGAATTCAGCCCGAGCCGCCCTTCCCAGCGGTCGTCGAAGGCATAGCGCAGCAGGATCTCCCCCAGGGTCTGCGAGCTCTCCTCTCCCATGCGGGTGTAGGTGTATCCGGTCTCGATCTGGAGGTGCCCCGGCGTCACCAGCGAAGGCCCGTTGGTGAAGTCCGGCCGGTCCGGGTTGATCGGCTCCTTCAGGCCGGAAAAGTCCTGGGCGGCGAGCGGCGCGGCGAGCAGGGCGACGGCGAACAGCCGGATTCTCATTCGAGGCTCCCTCCGGAAACAGCGGTATGGGGGAGAATCCTATCAAGACTGGCACGGACGGCCACCGACACCACGGACAGGAGGGAGGAAGTTGCTCTTCCTTGTTGCTGTCCGTGGAATGTCCGTGCCAGGTCCATGTAGGGTCCGTGTTCTTTCTACCTCCCCACCCACCGCGCGCGCATCAGCAGGCCGATCCGCGCGCCGAGAGGGAGGCGGGGGGGCGCTTTCAGGAGATCGGTCTCGGGGTCCTCGATCTCGGTGAGCAGGCGCAGGGCGGCGAGGAGCGAGAAGACGGCGGCGCGGCGGTAGCCGTGCGGGAGGCCCACCAGCCCGCGGGGGGCGCGCAGCAGGCGCGAGCGGATGCGCGGGCACTCCCGGCGCGCGGCGGCCAGGAGATGCGCGGGATCGAGACGGCCGTCCTCCCCCTCCGCGACCTCGCTCGCCGGCAGCGGACAGCGCCGGCCCGCCGTCTCCTCCCCCAGGCGCTGGAGCGCACCGAGGCGGACGAGGGCGCTCGCCAGGCCGTCCACCTCGGCGTTGAGGCTCTTCTCCAGCAGCGCGGCGGCGACCGCCCGCCCCAGGCTCAGGGCGTCGACGTCCGCGTCCGCCACCGTGGCCGGTCGGTGGCGGAGGGCCCGGCGGCGGGCGGCCGCGGCGAGATCGTCGAGAGCGTCGACCGGCCAGCGGCGGCGCTCGTTCTCACGCGCCATGCGGAAGAAGACCGGCTGCCCCGTGCGCTCGCCCGCGAAGGCGGCCTCCAAGGTGAATTCCCAGCGGTTGATCTGCGCCAGCTTCTCCCCCTCGAGCCCCCCCTGGCGCGCGAAATCGAAGAGCCCGTACGTATACGCGAGGAGCGCCTGCGCCCGCCGCCGCTCCGTGCCCGGGAGCAGGAGCAGGGCGGGCGCGAAGTCGCCGAGCAGAGCGCGGACGATCCCGGCGCAGAGCTCCTCCGCCTTCTCCTCGTCGAGGTTGTCGAGGGGTGGGCTGAGCTCGCCCGCGAGCCGGCTCTGCCGGAGGCGCTCCACCATCCCGAAGGCTCAGGCGAGCAGGCGGAGGAGCTCGCGCTGGGGATCGGCGCCGGTGATCTCGGCGGCCTCGGGGGTGAGGGCCACGTTGATCTCCAGACGGACGCCGAAATCGCCGGCGATGTAGATGCCCGGCTCGATCGAGAAGCCGGTCATCGGCAGGAGCAGCCGGGTGTCGTGCGTCTCCAGGTTGTCCATGTTGGCCCCCTGGCCGTGGTCCGTGATGCCGATCGAGTGGCCGGTGCGATGGATAAAGAGGTCGCCGTAGCCGGCCTTGCGGATCACCTCGCGGGCGGCGTCGTCCACCTCGAAGCCGTGCACGGGCTGGCGGGGGAAGCGGCTGTACACCAGCTCCCAGGCGGCGTCGCGGGCTCCCGCCACCACTGAGAAGACCTCCTGCTGCCGGTCGGTGGGGGAGGCGGCGCAGACGCCGCACCAGGTGATGTCGGCGTAGACGCTGTCCGCCGCCTTCTCCTTGGCCCAGAGGTCGATCAGCAGGAAGTCCCCCTTCCGGATCGGCGAGGAGTGGTCCGGCCCCGGCTGGTAGTGGGGGTCGGCGCTGTGGGCGTTGACCCCGACGATGGGGTCCGACTCGGCCCACAGGCCCGCGGTGTCGAAGGAATCGAGGATGAAGCGCTGGACGGCGTACTCGTCGATCTGATCGCCCCGCCGGAGCGACTCGGCCACGCGCTGGAACGCCTCCAGGACGATCCGGTGGAGGTGGACGTTGGCGCGGCGGTGCCCTTCGAGCTGCTCCTGCGTCCAGGTGGCCACGAAGCGCTGGGCCAGGTCGGCCGAGGAGACCACCTCGACCCCGGCGGCGCGCAGCAGGTCGAAGGTGCCGGCGTCCAGGCGCGAGACGGTGGGGATCTCGTTGTTCGGGCTGTACTGGGCGGCCAGCCGGCGGTACCCGGAGACGAGGTTGGCGACCTCCTGGCGGTGCCCCTGCCAGGTGTTGTAGATCTTTTTCGGGCCGGGCAGATGGTCCAGCATGGCGGGCTCGATGGCGTGGACCAGCTTCTTCGGCTCCCC
>QHVW01000251.1 GCA_003223675.1 Acidobacteriota bacterium | reverse complement strand
GTTGACGAGCGCCAGGTGGGTCGCCACCGCATCCGAGGCGAACAGCCCGCGCAGGGCCAGGGTCTGGCCGCCCTGGAAGATGGTCGTCTCGTCGATCACCGGCGCCGCGGCGGCCAGCGCCTGGACCGCGGTCTCGGGGGACAGCGAAAACGGCCGGTCGAGGGGCGCGGCCTGCGTCACGCCGGCCGTACAGAGAGCGAGAACAAAAGCGGAAAGGACAGTCCGGAACATTGGGTCTCCTGAAAGAGTTTGTAGGCGATTGAATTCATGATCATACAGCATTGGCCAGGAGCGGCCGGAGCCACGGCGCCAGCGCCTCGCCGATCTCGCGATGGCCCTCGGCGGCCGGCGGCGCCGATCCCCAGGACGCGGAGCGCGATCTCGGCCAACAGGAGGGCGATCAGGGCCGAGGCGGCGGAGAGGGCCAGTTTCTTTCGCATGCTGCGCTTCGAGACGGGTCTCCCTGAAGATAGAACGGATGGGGCCCGGTGAACAGGCCGCAAGGCCCTGGGGGAAAAATCTTTAGGAATTCTTTAGCCCCCTCCTCGCGGCGCCGCGCCTAGACTGGAAAAGTGGTGCCCGAGCTTTCCACCTCCTCCCCTGAGCCAGGAGCACCCGGCTGGCGCTCCTGGGCCGGGCTCCTGCTCCTCCTCGCCGTGACGCTGCCGTTTCAGATCTGGCGCGCCCGTCTGGAAGGGTCATGGTGGGTCGACGAGAACGAGTCGGTCCTGCTCGCCTCCGGGCCGGTCGCGCGGATCCTCGATTACTGCGCCAGCGATACGAATCCTCCCGGCTACTTCCTGATCCTCAAGCCCTGGCTGGCGCTGGGCCGGCATCTCCCGGGCGGCCTGAGCGCGCTGTGGGCTCGCGGGCCGGAGATCCTCGCCTGGACGCTGCTCCTGATCTTCCTCTGGCGCCGGGGACGCGAGCTCCTCGGGCCGCCCGCCGGCGCCGCGCTCGCCTGGGCGGTGGCGTCCAGCGCCTACGCCGGCTGGTTCGTGGAGGCCCGCGGCTTCGGCATCTCCTCGGCGGCCGCGCTCGCCTGCGGGCTCCTGCTGTGGGGGCTCGTGCGGGACGCCGCGGCCGAGACGTCCCGGCCCAGACGGTGGAAGACCTGGCTGGCGTACGTCCTCCTGGCCGAGATCGCGCTCTGGGACCACCTGTTGAGCGCGGTCCTCCTCGGCCTCTTGGCGGCGGTCTGGCTGGCGGCGGCGCTGCGGCTGCGGGAGCGCGCCCCGTGGCTGCCGCGCGAGGGTGCCTTGGCGCATGGGATCGTCGCGCTGGCGTTCTCCCCCTGGCTGATCTTCCTCGGCAACCAGATCGCCACCCGCCGCAACGAGGACTCCTGGTGGGTGACCCCCGCCACGCTCAAGCAGTGGCTGCTGGTCTTCTTCGAGTGGTACCCGGTGGGCGAGGCCGACCTGCCGCGGCGGCTCTGGCTGACGCTCGGCATCCTGGCCCTGCTGGCGCCGCTGGCCGCGGCGGCGATCGCGATGCGGAAGAAACGCTCCCGGCCGGGCCTCCCGGGCCTGCTGGGGACCGGCGCCGCGGCGCTGGCCCTCGCCCTGGTCTACACGTCGATCCTCTGGGGGCTCCAGCGCTTCCTCGGCCTCACCGTCTTCCACGGGCCCCGCTATCCCGGCCTGGCCACGGGCTTCTGGGCCGCCGGGCTGGCGCTGCTGTCGGCCGGAGCGGTGGCGCGGACGGGCTGGCGGCCGGCCCTCGTCTGGCTGCCGCTCGCCCCCTGGCTGCTCGCGGGGTGGATCGGCCAGCACGGCGAGTCCCTGGACGACCGGAAGACTGTCTTCGAGCGGCACAAGGAGCGCGCCTTCCTGCCGCCGCCCGGAGCCACCCTCTTCGTGGCGCCCGCGAGCCTCTATCCCTTCGTACGCCACATCCTCGCCGGCTGGCAGGCGCGCCCGGCGGCCGACCTCCCCTGCGCCCTCGCGCGGATGCGGCTGGGAGAGGAAGCCTGGCTCCTCGACCTCAATTTTCTTGACATGTTGGACGAGCCGGCAGACACGCTGCTGACCGGCGAGGTCGGCGGGGGTGCGTTCTCGCGCGACGTCGCGGTCCATCACCTGCTGCCGCCCCAGAATTACACCCTTTATCACCTGTCCGGCGTCTTCCCCCGCAAGGCCGGGCGGATCTGCCGGGAAGGGGGGCTCCGCCTGGAGGCGCCGCCGATCCCCGGCCAAGCCGCCGCCGTGGCGCTCCCCGCGTCCCAGCACCTCCGCGAGGGCTGGTGGTGGCTCGACGCCGACGCGCACGGCGGCTACCGCCGCTGGTGGGTGCGCCCCCGGGTGCCCCTGCGCTTCGACCGGCCGATCGGACCGGGGGACTACGTGCTGCACTATCGAGGCTTCTGCCGGCAGCAGGACGGGGAGCCCCACGACCTCCATCTCCGCCTCGCCGGATCCTCGCTCGACCTTCACGTCGCGCATCGGGGTGGAGAGGTGGCCGTCGACGCGCCCGTGCACCTCGCGGCCCCGTTGCGGGCGCCTATCCTCTGGCTGGAGCATCCGATGCAACCCCCGGAGCGCCTGGGCCTGCCGGACGCGCCGGTGCTCCAGATGGGCTCCGAGCTCCGCTACGCCTGGCTGGAGCGTGTGGGGAGCGGGAGGACGATGATCCTCGCGAGGAACGTGAGAAAGAAGTAGGGGCGGCCCTGCGTGGCCGCCCCTACAGAGAGTGACGAAGAACCTGTCCGATCAGGGCCGGCTGTCCGGATCCGCCGGGTCGGTATGAGCGCGCCGCTCATCGCCGTCCCAGGCGCCGTCCCCGTGGCCAGAGACCGCAGGGCCGCGTCGGTGATGGGCGGCTGCCCGTGCCGGTCGGTCACGAACGAGCCCGATCCCACGTACAGGAAGCCGGCCTCGTCGCCGTCGATCCGTGTCTTGGCGATCAGATCGCACTCCCCGGCGTCCGCCCGCTGACGCAGGAGGTCGACGCGGGAGCCCACCGCCGCGGCGCTGGAGGCCGTGAGCGTGATCTGCTGGCCCACGATGGGTGCCATGTTGGTGGGGAAGGCCAGGATGAACGCTTCGAGCTGACGCCGCTGGCGCTCCCCCTCGGGCCCCTCCGGGATGCTGTTGCTGTTGGGCCCGTTGCCTATCTCCGAGAAGCTGATCCCATGGACAAAGCGGAACACCGTGTCGAGGCTGCCGTCGTTGAGGAACCCGAAGCCGCGCACCTGCTCCCCCTTGAAACCGTTGTCGCCGCCCAGGAACCCGGGGTTCGGGGCGCTCCCGAACATGCCGATCTTTTGATACAGGTTGCGCAGGTGGGGGGCCTTGAAGAGCTGCGGATTGAAGTCGAAGCTGCCGCGGCCGTTGGAGCCGAAGAGCCCCGGCGACGCGGTGCCGGGGTTGGCGTTCGGGTCGATCTTGTGGCAACTGTTGCACGTGAGGACGGCGCCGTTGAAGTCCGGAGCCGACGGGATGCCGCAGTTGACCGTGTTGAAGAGCTGGCGCCCGGCCTCCTGGTCCGGAGTGAGCACGTTGTTGAGCGGCCGGTTGGGGTTCGGCGGATATCTCACCTGGAGGATGAAGTCGGAGAACGCGTTCATCTCCTCTTGCGAGAGGGTCTCGTGGCGCCCGAGCAGATCCATGAACGCCCCGTTGAACTTGGCGAACGCCGCGCGCTCGTCGAAGGTGCCGCTGTCCGGCTGTGCGCTCGGCGCGTCGTTGCCGCCGGTGCGGTCACCGCGCCAGTGCATGGGGCCGTGGTTGGCCATGCCGCGCAGGCTCTGCGTCGCCATGGGGCCCTTCATCGGGTGGAAGATGGGCTCCATGGGCTGACCCGTGACGATGTTGACGAGGGTGCTGTTGAAGGGGCCGGGATTGTCGATCACCTTTCCGTCCGGATTGCCGAGGTCCCACGCCAGGCTGTCGAAATCGCCGAACACGTGGCAGCTCGCGCAGGCGGAGTCGCCGTGGCTCGACGAGAACTTCGCGTCATAGAGGAACCGGCGGCCGGTCACGATGCTCGGCGGCTCCGGGTTGTGCATCCGGACGTGCGCCGTCTCCGCGCCCGCCCGCGTATCGACGATCGAGATCCCATCGTCGAAACGGGTCATCACGTAAAGCTGCCGGCGATCCTCGTCGAGGACGAGGCCGGTGGGGCCGCCGCCGCTCACGGGGATCTGGTTGGCCGTGCTCGGCACGAAGGTGTCGGCCTCCAACTGCGCGGTGGAGAAGACCCCCACCTTGCCGGAGCCCAGGGCCGCGACGTAGAGGGTGGCGCCGTTGGCGGTCACCGCCAGCCCCGAGGGGAAGGCGAGGGAGCGGTCGTTCTCGGGGTTCGGGCTCGCCGCGCAGCAATGGCTGTAATCGATGTGCTTGTTGAGATGCCGCGGGGCGACCCTGGGGGTGCCGCCCCCGGGGGAGAGCACGGTGATGCGGCTCTCGTGCAGATGGCCGCGCAGGCTGTGCCCGGCGAAGGTCCCCGGCCCCTCGAAACGGTCGGCGTTGTTCGCGTCGGTGTTGGCGACGTAAACCTTTCCATTCACGGGATTGACG
>QHVW01000345.1 GCA_003223675.1 Acidobacteriota bacterium | reverse complement strand
CCGAAGGCGGCGCCCGCCGCCAGCGACACCCCGGCGGGCGGGAAGAGGAACGAGGCGCCGGACGGGAAGCTGAAGAGGGCGGAGAACCAGCTCGCGAGCGCGAAGACCGCAGCGGTGCCCACGAGCTGGAGAGCACGGGAGATGAGCCGGGGCCTCTTCACGAGTCCTACCCCCTTCCCGGAGCGGGCCGAAATGGTCCGTTGCTGGTGTCCAACTCTTCTATACCCCCCGATTTCCGCTGTCAAGAGATCCCGCCGCCCCTCCGGAAGGCGCGAAGCGGCGTCTTGGCGTCAAATCGGAAAAATTTCTGGGTCAGACCGGCTCCTTTTCACCCCTTGGAAGCACCTATTTAGTTTGAAGGCGCCTCTTGGGGGTAAAGACGTGCTAGTCTCTCCCCAAGATTCGAAGTGATGACTAGCTTTTCGCGGACGTGGGGATAGGTCCCACGGCCGCTTCCCCTAGGAGGGATGGTTCGATGTCGCGACCCTTCGCCCGTCGTCTGGCCGCCGTGGCCCTCTTGGCGGTCCTCTGCCTTGCCCTGCCCGCGGCCGCGGCCGCTCCCCGGCATTCGGCCAAGGCTCCCGCGACCGCTCCCAGTCTCTTGGACGGAATCCTGATCTGGATCGGCAACCTATTCGGTGGCGCCTCGCCGGCAGGGGCGGAGGGTCGAGCCAAGGAGACGACGACCTCCTCCTCCGTGTTGCCGACCAATGGCCTGGCCAACGCCACTTCGGAAGCCAGTATTGGGGTAGATCCCAATGGCCACTCCTGAGGCTCGGCTGAATTTTCGCGTAGTTGCCGTTTTGCGTAGACGGAAAGTGTGCGACAATTACGGGACATCTGTCTTATGTGGGAGGGTTTCCAATGGATGAGGGAGATCGCCGCGGACATCACCCCAGCCCCGCAGAGCTCGATCGCTTTCTGCTCGGGGAGATGTCTCCACGTCAGGCCGCGCCCGTTCTGGCCCACCTGATCCATGGCTGCACCGAGTGCCAGAGGAAGCTGGAGCCGCTGGCCTCCGTGATGCTCGGTGCCCCTTCACAGCTCCCCGAGCCCTCGTCTGAGCTCTCCGGAAACGAGTATGACTTCCCCCTGTTCAAGGCCTTCGCGTCGGCTCGCCGGTACGCCTCGGCCCAGGCGGTGGAAGGGCGCCGGGCCACCGCCGCGCCGGCCCTCAAGGAAGCGGTCGCCCCGCGGCCTCCGGCTCTGGAGGCCGACGCCACGGAGCGGGATTGGGCCCGCTGCGAATGGTTGATCGAGAGGTGCCGCGCTCTTCGCTACACCGATCCGGAGTCGATGGTCCTGACCGCGAGGCTGGCGGTCACCCTATCGGAGAGGTTGAGCCCACGCTCGTCCGGGAGGGCCGCTCTTATCGATCTCCAGGCGTACGCGCTCGCGGAGCTCGGCAACTCCCAGCGGATCGTGGACGACTTCGCGACCGCCGAGGACACCCTGTCCGCCGCCGTGGATCGGGCTGGCCGGGGAACCGGCGATCCCAGGCTCCTCGCCTATCTCATGGATCTGACGGCGTCTCTCTACACCGACCAGCGCCGCTATGACGAAGCCCTGCGGCTTCGCGACGCGGTCTACGCCATCTATGCGAAAACGGGGGACCGGCACTTGGAGGGAAGCGCCCTGATCAGCAAGGGCTTCTCGCTGATCAACGCCCTGCGGGCCGAAGAGGGAATTCCATTCCTCACGCAGGGGCTCGCCATGATCGACGCCGCGCGGGATCCCCGGCTCGTCATGACCGGTGTGCTCAACCTGATCTGGTCCCTCGTGGAATGTGGGAAGGCCAACCAGGCCCGGTCGCTGTTCCGGCTCAGCCAGGCGTTCTTCTCGGCCCAGATCGAGCGGATCGACGCCCTCAAGTGCGTCTGGCTGGAAGGCCGCATCGCCGCCGCGCTCGGGGAGGAAGAGCGCGCCGAGCAGCTCTTCCACGAAGCGCTGGCGAGCTATGAGGAAGTCGGGCTGCCCGCCTACGTGGCGCTGGTGTCCATCGATCTGGCGATTCTCTACCTCCGGGCCGGCCGGAACGCGGAGATCGCGCCGCTGATCGAGGGCACGATCGGGGCCTTCCGCTCTTTCGGCTTCCAGCGCGAGGTGATCGGCACGCTGCTCGTCGTGCATGAGGCCCTCAAGAAGAGCCAGTTGACGGAGGCTCTCCTTCGCACCGCAGGTGCCGAGATCCTGAGCTCGCAGCGCTATAAAGAGCGCATTCTGGCCTAGCCCTTGTCCGGCTCCCTGCCGCCGCCCCGGGGTTTCCGTCCACCCCGGGGCTTCGTGTTTTCAGGTACAGGCGCCGGCTCTCCCGGCGCGGCGGGTTCCCCGGTGGCCCCGCTCATGGCGGCGCGGACCGCGTTCTGGATCATCCGCTCCAGGTCCTGGGGGGCGAGGGCCGGTGCCGCCGGCGGGGCCGCCGGGGGGCCGAAGCCGAGCTTCTGGAACCGGCGCAGGAACTCCTCCATCACCACCGTATCCGTCGAAGGCCGGTTCTCCGGATACAGGGTCTGGAAGAAGATGCTCGGCTCCACCTCCAATGCCCTCAGGATCGACAGGACGTGGCGGAATTTGAGCTCCATCCGCCCGGTGAGGACCTGGCTGACGTACCCCGGCCCGGCCCCCAGCCGCTGGTCGAGGTCCTTCCGCGTCAAGCCCGCCGCCTGCATGACCGTTTCCAGCAACTTCGTCGCCCGCCGCACCTCGTCATCAATATTCATGCCTTGAGCCTACTACAACACTGAATTCTGCCAAAGAGGTACAGGCAGCCAAATGTCGGGAAGAAGGGCTATCCGGAGGGGACACCCGACCGCGCCTCGCGCAGGAGGTCCTCGCCGATGGCCCGGCGGCGCCACCCCTCGAGCTCGCGGGGGAGCCGGGGATCGGGCCTTCCCAGGTTGAGCCGGAGCAGGGCCTCCAGGGCGCGGCGGGGGGCGAGGATCTCGGGGGGGACGTTGAGCTCCGCGGCCCGCTCCCGCACCTTGTCGCGCAGGCGGGTCTCGACCGCGCGGGCGGCCGGCGAGAAGGGCTTGCCCGTGATCCGCGGCGGCAGCTCGGACTCCGGCCGCTCCCCCGCCTGCTCCAGGAGCCGCAGCCAGGTGGCGCCGTCGCGCGCGGCCTGCCGGGCGTCGAAGGAGGGGAGGCGCTTGAGGTCGCGCTCCTCCTTCGGCCGGCGGACGGCTAGGTCGAGCAGCAGCCCCTCCTTCAGCACGAAGTTGCGCGGCAGATCGCGCCGCCGCGCCTCCTTCTCGCGCCAGGAGGACAGGGTCTGGAGGGCGGCGAGCTGCCGGCGGTCGAGCCGGCCGGCCCCCTTGATGCGGAGATAGGCGGACTCGTCGTCCTCCTGGAAGCGGGAGGTGTCGAGCAGGGCCGCGGAGTCCTCCAGCACCCAGTCGAGCCGCCCGAGGGCCTTCAGATCGGCCGTCAGCCGCTCGTAGAGGGGGACGAGGTAGGCCACGTCCTCGGCGGCGTAGGCGAGCTGCCCGGTGGAGAGCGGGCGGGCGAGCCAGTCGGTGCGGGTCTCCTCCTTGGCCAGCTCGACGCCGAGATAGGCCGCCACCAGCTTCTGGTAGCTCAGGAAGGCGCCGGCGCCCGCCAGGGCTCCGGCGATCTGGGTGTCGAAGAGCGGCTCCGGGAGCACGCCGAGGGCGCGGTAGAAGACCTCGATGTCCTCGCTCGCCGAGTGCAGCACCTTGACGCCGGGAGAGCGGAAGACCGCGGCCAGGAGCGAAAGATCGCGCGCCGCCAGCGGATCGACCAGCCAGGAGGTCTCGCCGTCCGCGACCTGGATCAGCCCCAGGCGGTGGTAGAAGGTGTTGGTGCGGACGAACTCGGTGTCGAGCCCCAGCACCGGCGCCGCGGCCCAGCGCTTCGCCGCCGAAGCCAGGCCGGCGTCGGTCCGGATGGGGGTGTAGCCGCGCGGATCGCTCGTCATGGGCGGGGATTGTAGCGGGAACCGGCATTTCTTCACTGGGCGAAATTCCGGCGGAGAAATCCGGTGGATCGGCTCCTCCGAGAGGGCTATATTCACGCCATGGCACTGGCACGCGAACGCATGATCGACCGTATGCTGGCGAGCGACCCCGCGTACAACGGGCGCTTTTTGATCGGCGTGCTCACCACCGGCATCTATTGTCTCCCCTCCTGCCGGGCACGCAAGCCGAAACCGGAGAACGTACGCTTTTTCGACAACCCCGAGTCGGCTTTACGGGCCGGGCTGCGCCCCTGCAAACGCTGCCGGCCGGACGACTTCTACCAGCGCTACGACCCGGACCAGGAGATCGTGGAGACGCTGACCGAACGGGTGCGGCGGGACCCCGCGGCCTTCGCCGGGGTCGAGGACCTGGAGCGGGTCTCCGGTCTCGGCTCCTCGAAGCTCCACGAGCTGTTTCGCTTCCACTTCCACGCCACCCCCGCCCAGGTCCTGGGCCGGGCGCGGGTGGAGGCCGCCCAACGGCTGCTGCTGACCACGGACCGCCCGGTGGCGGACGTGGCCTTCGAGGTCGGCTACGAGGGGCTCTCCACCTTCAACGAGAACTTCCGGCGGCTGGCGGCGATGACCCCGGCGGCCTACCGGCGGCTGCTCGGAGCCTCCGAATTCCGGCTCACCCTCCCCCACTCCTACTCGACGGCGCCCGCCCTGGAGTATCTGGGGCGGGACGCCGGGAGCCTCACCATGCAGGTGCGGGGGAAGAGTCTGGCGACGGGTGTACGGCTCGGCGGCGCTCCCGCGGTGTTGCGGGCCGAGATCGGCTCCGGCACAGTCCGCGCGTCGATCGAGGCCCCCGGCCCCCTGCCGGCGGACGCGGCGGCGCGGGCCCACGCCCATCTCCTCCGCCTGTTGGGCCTCCACCGCGATCCCGCACCCTTCGAGCGGAAGATGGAGGCCTCCCCGAAGCTCACGCCGCTGATCGAGAGGCGGCGGGGGCTCCGCATTCCCCAGGTGCCGGACCCGTTCGACGCTCTCGCCTGGGTGATCGTGGGCCAGCAGATCACGCTCTCCTTCGCCTTCACCCTGCGCGAGCGCCTGGTGCGGCGCACCGGCACCCCGGCGGGGAATGGGCTCTACACCCCTCCCAGCGCCGAAGCGGTGGCCAACCTGGAGATCGAGGACCTGGTCCCCGAGCAGTTCTCACGCCGCAAGGCCGAGTACCTGATCGGCGCCGCCCGCCTCATCACCGCGGGCGGGCTGGCGCTCGACCGCCTGGGGACGAGCTCGGCCGTGCGCATGGAGTCGGAGCTGCTCGCCGTGCGGGGGCTGGGGCCGTGGTCCGCCCACTACCTGATGATGCGCTGCTTCGGTTTCGAGGATTGCCTCCCGGTGGGCGACGCCGGGCTCGTGCGGGGGCTGGAGAGGTTCTTCGACCTCCCCGCCCGGCCGGGCCCGGAGGAGACCCGGGAGCTGATGCAGGCCTTCGCTCCCTACCGGAGCTGGGCCACCTTCCACCTCTGGCAAACCCTGAAGGATTGAAAACCATGACCTACTACACCACCACCATGGACAGCCCCTGCGGCCCCCTCCTCTGCGTCGTCGACGAGACTGGAGCGGTGGTCCGCATCGAATTCGCCAAGGGGCGCGAATCGCAGAGGATCACGGAGCGGATGCTGGACGCGGGGATCGACGTCGTCGAGGACCCCGGCCGCACGGCCGAGCTCCGCCGCCAGCTCGCGGAGTACTTCGCGGGCGAGCGCCGGGATTTCGACCTCCGGCTGGCCCCCGAGGGGACCCCCTTCGAGCGCTCGGTCTGGGACGAGCTGCGCAAGATCCCATTCGGCGAGACCCGCAGCTATGGCGAAATTGCCCAGGCGATCGGCCGTCCCGGCGCCGCCCGGGCCGTGGGGCGGGCCAACGGCGCCAACCCCATCCCGATCGTCGTCCCCTGCCACCGGGTGATCGGCTCCGACGGCTCGCTCACCGGCTTCGGCGGCGGCCTGGAGGCCAAGTCCCGGCTGCTGGAGATCGAGGGCCGGCGCCTGCCCTTCTAGGCGTTTCCCGACGACTTGCTGGTTTTGCCGCGCGGGACGTCGTGCATGCGGTCCTGGCTGTCGGCCGCGGTCGTCGGCGTCTCCTTCCAACCGTGAGCGCCCGGGACCTGGCTGGTCTCGGGCGCCGGATCGGAGCCGTGCCGGGTGTTGGCTTGCTTCTGCGAATCGGACTCCATGCCGGTCTTGCCGCTCTGCTGTGTGCTCATCGATGGGCTCCTGGCGTCGTTTCCTGCGATGGGACGGGGGAACCCGTCCCGGCTTCAGGATTCCAGGAGAGCAAGGGGCATGCCGCCGGCGTCAGCGCGCGGCCGGCGCCTGGACGGAGGCGGCGGGGAGCCGATCCACCTCCAGGGTATAGCCGCCGGGCGGCACATCGGAGGCTCAGCAGGGCGCCGGATGCTCCTCGAAGGCCGCGGTCTCGATCTGCACCGTGATGTGGTGGATGCCGAAGCCCTCGTGCAGCTTGGCGCGGATCTCGCCCAGGATGTCGCAGTCGAAACGGTGGTCCTCCACCACCACATGGGCGGAGAGGGACTCCATGCCGCTGGTGATCGTCCAGACGTGGAGGTCGTGGACCTCCAGCACCCCGGGCACCTGCGCCATGGCCTCCTGGACCTCGTCGACGTCGATGTGGGCCGGCGCGTGCTCCATCAGCACGCCGGTGGCCTCCCGGAGGAGCGACCAGGCCGAATAGATCACCAGCAGGGCGATCAGCACCGAGGCGACCGGGTCCGCCCACTGCCAGCCGAAGCGCCAGATCAGGACGCCGGCCACGATCGCCTGCACGCTGCCCAGGGCGTCGGTCAGCACGTGCAGCCAGGCGCCGCGCATGTTCAGGCTCTCGTCCCGCCCCTCGTGCAGGATCCACAGCGCCACCAGGTTGACGAGCAGGCCGCCGGCGGCGATCCCGATCATCCCTGGCGCGTCCACCACCTCGGGCCGGGAGAACCGGCGGACCGCCTCGATCAGCACCAGGATCGAGATCGCCACCAGGGTCGCGCCGTTGGCGAGCGCGGCCAGGATCTCCAGACGGCGGTAGCCGTAGGTCCGCCGCGAGGTGCGGGGGCGCCGCGCCATCGACATGGCGAAGACCGAGAGCCCCAGCGCCGCGGCATCGGAGAGCATGTGCCCGGCGTCAGCCAGCAGGGCCAGCGACCCGGTGAGCCAGCCGCCGACGGCCTCGGCCACCATGTAGAGGACGATCAGGCCGAGGACCCACATCATCCGCGTGCGGCTCCCGCCCGCGTGGGAGTGGGAGTGCGAATGGTGGCCCACCCCTTGCACCCCTCTCCTCCCTGACAACCAAGGAGGTGCTTCATGGCCCAGAGCAACGCGCAAGATCTAGAGCAGTGTATCGACAACTGCCAGCAGTGCCACGAGATCTGCCTGCGGACGGCCCTGACCTATTGCCTGCCCAAGGGGGGCCGGCACGCCGAGGCGTCCCACATCCGGCTGATGCTCGACTGTGCGGAGATCTGCGAGACCAGCGCCAACTTCATGATCCGCGGCTCGGAGCTCCACCGCCTCACCTGTGGCGCCTGCGCCGAGGTGTGCGACCGCTGCGCCGAGGACTGCGAGCGGATGGGCGACGACGAGACCATGCGGCGCTGCGCCGAGACCTGCCGCCGCTGCGCCCAGTCGTGCAACCGGATGGCCGGGCACGCCCTCGCCGGAGCCGGCGCGCGGTAGGACCGCCCAAGGATTGGTCACCTTCGCTTATGCGAAATGTTCAATTCGTTTGCACTTCTTCCGCAGGAGGAGTACGATGCCTCCATGGTCGGCGCTCCGGCGGCGGCCATCCCGCCTGCGAGCGGATCCCGCGGTTGTGGGCACCGCCCGCTTGACATCGTAGAGCCGCGCAGTAACGCGCGCGGCGTACCGGCCTCCGGGCCGGTCCGGGCTCTTCCCCTGGACCGGTCGCCGCGCCCGCGGCACTTTCCGGCGGCCGGTTTATTATTTGGCCCGGTTTCTTATGGGGCCCCCCGCGCCGCCAGCACCAGCGCCGTCTTGCGCTCGAAGTAGCCGAGCTCCAGCCCCACCGGGTAGCGGTGCGGGTTGACGAAGCGCTTGATCCCCTCGTGGAAACCGGCGAGCTGCTCGCGGACCCGGGTCCGGATCTCCGGCAGGCCCGGCGGATCGTAGACGCGCTCCCCGCCGCGGAAGACCGGCACCAGCAGGTCCTCCCACTCCGCGCCCTCCGGGATGGTCTTGCGCCGCGTCAGGTCTTCGGGCCACCCTGGCGGAAGCGGCGGACCTGGAGGATGCCGCGGTTGGTGGTCTTCGCCGTCTGCTCGGAGATCTTGACCCGGTCCTGCCAGTCGTTCACCGGCTCGCGCACCGCCGTCAGCTTGTAGACGCCGCCCAGCGCCGGATCGCCGTAGCCGGTGACCAGGCGCGTCCCCACCCCCCAGACGCCGATCGCGGCCCCCTGCCGCTTGAGCTCGGCGATCAGGGTCTCGTCGAGGTCGTTGCTGGCCAGGATCTGCGCCTCAGGGAAGCCTGCTTCATCCAGGATGCGGCGCGCCTCCCGGCTCAGCCAGGCGAGGTCCCCGGAGTCGAGGCGGACGCCGATCATCTCGTGCCCGTGCTCGCGCAGCTTTCGCCCCACCTCCACGGCGTGGCGCACCCCCTGGAGCGAATCGTAGGTGTCGACCAGGAAGACGCAGTTGTTGGGCATGGCCGCGGCATAGGCCTCGAAGGCCTCGAGCTCGGAATCGAACGACAGCACCCAGCTATGGGCGTGCGTCCCCTTGACCGGAATGCCGTAGACCTTTCCCGCCAGCACGTTCGAGGTGCCGTCGCAGCCGCCCGCGTAGGCGGCCCGGGCCGCGGCGAGCCCGCCGTCGATCCCCTGGGCCCGCCGCAGGCCGAATTCCAGGATCGGGTCATCCCCGGCCGCCAGCCGCAGGCGCGCCGCCTGGGTGGCGATCAGCGTCTGGAAGTTGATCAGGTTGAGCAGGGGCGTCTCCAGGAGCTGGGCGACGAGCAGGGGGCCGGTCACCCGCACCAGCGGCTCCTGGCCGAAGACCACCGTCCCCTCGGGCATGGCGTCGAGGTCGCAGCGGAAGCTCAAGGCTCGGAGGTGATCCAGGAACCCCGCCTCGAAGAGCGGCCGGCCGTCATTGCCCTCAATCCCCGCCAGATAGTCGAGATCCTCCTCCTGGAACCGCAGGCTCTCCACGTATTCGATGGCCGGCTGGAGCCCGCAGGCCACGGCGAAGCCGCCGCCGAAGGGGTTGCGGCGGAAGACGAGATGGAAGCACGCCTGCTTCTTCGCCGTCCCCGACTTCCAATAGCCATAGGCCATGGTCAGCTCGTAGAGGTCGGTGAGGAGGGCGAGGGAGTCGCGGTAGACGCGGTCGAGGTGGCTCATGCCGTCATGCAGGAGGCCTGCCGGGTTTGTCGAGCGCCAGGGCGTCCCGGCGGCGGGCGAGGGAGGCGCGTGCGGCGGCCATCCCGGGCTGGCGGGAGAAGAAGCTCGCCAGCCGTTGATAGCGGTCACGGGGCTCGGAGCGGGTGGCCCAGCAGATCTTCGCCATGCACTCGGGACAGGCGTCGAAGGGGTGAAAGTCCACCTCGCCGAGCGAGAGGGCGCCGTTCATGATGCAGTTGTACTTCGTGCAGTGCGGGATGGAGAACATGTGGCCGGTCTCGTGGCTGGCGACCTTCAGCGTCCGGGCCAGGGTGGTGCGGAATTCCGCCTCGCTCTGGTCCGGCTCGCCGAGCCAGCACAGCGACCACACCCCCACCCGGTCCCGGAGCGTGGACTGTCCGAAGACGAAATTCATCTTCTCGTCCGGATAGAGATCGGAGGCGGTCAGACCGATCTCGGCGAAGGCGTCGTCCGGCAGCGCCCGCTTCAGCAGATCCAGCAGGTAGCCGGTCTGGATCTGCTCGCTGCCCAGAAACCGGTTGCGGCGGCGGGCGCCGGCCGGCACGTGGTCGAGGGGAAGGGTGGGAGCGATGCGGGTCGCCAGGCCGTAGAACTGCTCCAGGTATTCGGCCGTGATCTCCAGGATATGGCGCTGCGCGGGGGTGAGGTCACCCAGTTGGCGGACGTAGAGGATCCGGCGCCGGTCCCGCGGGACGTTGGGATTCACCGCCAGATACTCCTGGAAGGTCTGGCCGTGCTCGGGAAAGAAGAGATCCCAGGCGGAGGGCTCATGTGGGAGGTAGAGCGGCCGGACCGTCTCCATCACGCCCCGCAGCCGCGCGACCTCCGGCCCGTTGGTAGACGGCGGACCGGCCACAGGGCCGGCATGGGACCGGCGGCAGCCTGCCAGCGGGAGGAGCGCCACCGTGAGGAGCAACGCGATTCGGGATCTTCGCATCGGGACCCCCTTTCGCCACGTCGAGCTTGCCGCGAGATCAGGATAGCGCAAAGTCCTCTCTTCCGGCCCGGCCGGCACTTTTCTTAATGGGCCCTTCTCGCCACGCGACCCGGGTCGCGGACGAGATCTCCGGACCCAAGGAGAATGTCATGGTGAAGAAACTGTTCGGATTGGCCATCTTCGCGTTGATCCTCGCCGCCTTCCTCGGCGCGGCCCCGGCCGCCGCCGCGGAGATCCCCGGCGTCACGACCGTCGCCGCGACAGCCCCGCAGGCCGGTGGCTGCGGGCAGGCCCCAGTCCTGCCGGCCAAGGGGGAGACCTGCTCGGCGGCCCACGACAGCTCAGATTGCGGCGGCGCGTCCTGCGATCAGACCATCTCGTGTTGTTGAAACCGATCGATCTTTCTGGAGGTCCCCTCATGAAGAAGCTTCTCGGATTGACGATCTTCGCGCTGATCCTCCTCGCCATCCTCGGTGCCGGTCCCGCCAAGGCCGCCGCCGACAACCCGGCCGCTCCGGCGGTCGCCGCCGCGGCCCAGCCCGGTTGCCAGCCCGTTCTGGACCTCGCTCCGGCCAAGGGCCAGACCTGCCCCGCGACCGCCGCTCCGCAGACGAAGACCCCGGAGCCGGAATTCCTGGTGGGCACACGCACCTGCCGCTGCAGTTGCGGGTTCCCCTGCAAGACCGACGCAGACTGCGGCGGGGCCTTGGGGAGCTGCCGGGCCGGCATCTCCTGCTGCTGAGGTCTGAAAGGACCAAAAGGACATAAAGGACATAAAGGACGGAAAAGCCCTTGGTCCTTTGGGTCCTTTTATGTCCTTTGGGTCCTTTACCTTCTTACGGTTATCCCGAGTTGGGTTGAAGAGGTTCTCCGCCGAGAGGAAGACGGCCAGCCGGTCCCCGAACGGCCGGCGCAGGGAGAGGTCGGCCACGAAGTAGCCGCGCAGGGGGAGCTGGTTGAGATCGTCGTCGAACTGCTCGCCGGCCCAGCGCCCCTGGAGGAGGACGGCGACGGGGCCGTCGAACGTGATCCCGAAAGAGCCCTGATTGCGCGGGACCTGGGGGACGCGCAAGCCGGTGCGCTCGACCGTGGAATCCGTGTAGAGATAGGAGGCCTGGAGCCCCCAACGGGGGCGGGGACGCAGGTGGAGCTCGGCCTCCAGACCCTGGGCATTCACCCGGTCCAGGTTCTCGCGCCGGCGGGTGATGAGCTGCGGCGTCACCGAGATGGTGACGTTCCCCACCGCGCCGTCGATCCGGTTGCGGAAGAGATTAAGGCGGCCGAAGAGGCTGGCGGAGGGGTGGAAATCGGCGCCGATCTCCGCTCCCAACAGGCTCTCCTCCCGCAGATCGGGGTTGGCCTCGGTCTGGACGTTCCCCACCCGGAATGGCCGGTAGAGCTCGTTGAGCGTGGGCGCCCGGAACCCCCGGTAGGCCGAGGCGCGAAGGGTCACCGCGTCCGAGGCGCGGAAGAGGGCGCCGAGCCGGGGGTTGAGGCTGGTCCGGGTTGTCGCGCTCTGCCAGAGATCGAGCCGCGCCCCGAGCTGCAGGTCGAGCCGGGAGGTGGCGCCCAGGGTCTGCTGGGCGTAGAGGCCGCCGAGGGTCTGGTCCTGAACGTCCCAGGAGGCGCGGCGTACGTCCGCCCCGGCCAGGAAGCCGCCGCCGGAGCGCCAGGCGGTCGAGCCCCCCCAGGCGTCGACCAGGAAGTCCTGCCGCGCCGTGAGGAATTCCTGCGAGCGGTCGGGCAGGATGCGCGAGAAGGTGCTGCGGAAGCGCTGCGTCTGCCCGAAGGCGTCCCACTCCCAGTGATCGCCGGACCAGCCCGCCTCCAGGGATTGCAGGCTGGTGTCGTTCGTCTGGAGCGCGGTGCCGTTCCCCCGCTCTTCCCGATAGGCGTTGATGCCGGCGTGATAGCGACCCATCTCGACGCGGCCGAAGAGGGTGCCGAAGTCGACCGTGGCCGGCCGGTCGACCGCCCCCCGGTCCTCCGGCGAGACGATGTAGAAGCCGTCGGTATCGAAGAGGCGGCCCGAGAGGGAGTACCCCCATCGCCCATTCGGCGCCGCGTCCGCGGCGAAGACCTCGAGATCGCCGGTCCGGTAGCTGCCGCCGCGCGCGGTCACCTCCAGGGTGTCCGGCCGGGGAGCGCGCGGCAGGAGCTGGATCGCGCCGCCCATGGCCGCGCTGCCGTAGAGCTGGGAGAGGGAGCCGCGGGCCACCTCGACCGCCTCCAGCCCGGAGAGCGGCAGCCGGTTCCAGTAGACCCAGCCGCCGAACGGGTCGTTGAGCGGAGCGCCGTCGAAGAGCACCAAAGTACGGCTCGCCCCGCTGGGCCCCAGCCCGCGCAGGGAGACCCCCTGCGAGGTGGGATGGGCCGTGAGGCTGCTCGACCGCCGCAGCAGGCTGAAGCCGGGGATCTGCCGGAGCTGCTCGTCGAGCGTGAGGCCCGGCGAGCGGGCGATGTCCTCGCGGGTGAGGACGGAGGTCGGCGCCACCGCGTCGGTCAGGCGCTCCTGGGACCGGGCGGCGGTGACGACGAGGGTGTCGCCGAAAGATCGCGAATCGGGTGGCACCTGGCCGGAAGAGGCGTTGGGCGGGGGGCCGCCCATCCACACAGCGAGGAGGAGAGTCAGCGCATCCATGGCCTCACCTCCCGATCTCCACGCCCCACGCCCCCTTCCCCGCCAGAATCGTGGCGATCACCTTCAGGCTGGCCGTATCGATCACCGAGACGTCGTTGCTGAGGCCGTTGGCGGTGTAGAGCCGCTTGCCGTCGCGGGTGACGGCGATCCCCCAGGGGCGCTTGCCCACGGGGAGGGTCGCCGTCAGCTTCT
Organism: Acidobacteriota bacterium; assembly: GCA_003223675.1. Classification (GTDB taxonomy): domain Bacteria; phylum Acidobacteriota; class Thermoanaerobaculia; order Multivoradales; family UBA5704; genus DATARR01. The sequence continues at coordinate 383 of QHVW01000345.1, read as the reverse complement.
CGGTGGCGGCGTCGATCACCGAGACCGAATTGCCGTGGCCGTTGGCCACGTAGATCTTCTTGCCGTCCGGCGAGAGCACCACCCCCACCGGCTTGGCCGTGGGCGGCAGCTTGATCGCGCGCAGCACCTTGTGGTGGACGGCGTCGACCACGGTCAGGGTGCCGCCGATCTCGGCGGTGACGTAGGCCCGCTTGCCGTCCGGCGAGAAGGCGGCGACGCGCGGCCGGGGGTCCACCAGGAAGGTCGAGACCACCTGGAGCTTGCGGGTGTCGATCACCGAGACGGTGTTGCTCGTCTCGGCCGTGACGTAGACCCAGCGGCCGTCCGGGCTGAGCGCGACCCCCTCGGGCTCGATGCCCACCACCAGCGAGGCGATCACTTTG
>QHVW01000250.1 GCA_003223675.1 Acidobacteriota bacterium | reverse complement strand
CGGCGGACCAGGTGATCGACCGCCTGCGCCCGCAGCTCTCCCACGAGCCTGGAGCCAACCTCTTCCTGCAGGCCGTGCAGGACCTGCGGGTGGGCGGGCGCCAGGGGAACGCGCAATACCAATACTCGCTGCAGGGGGACAACACTCAGGAGCTCCTCCAGTGGGCGCCGCGCGTGCAGCAGAAGCTGCGTACCCTCAAGCAACTGGTCGACGTCAATTCCGACCAGCAGAACAAAGGGCTCCAGACCTCGCTCGTGATCGACCGCGCCACCGCCGCGCGGGTAGGGGTAACGCCGCAGATGATCGACAACATCCTCTACGACGCCTTCGGCCAGCGGCAGGTCTCCACGATGTACGAGCAGCTCAACCAATATCACGTGGTGATGGAGGTCGAGCCGCAGTTCTGGCAGAACCCCGACGGGCTGAAATACATCTACGTGCCGGCGGGCAATACGAGCCCCTCGAACGCCACGGTCGCCGCGGCGAGCGCGGCCAACAACAACTCGCGGGGGATTACGGCGTCGACCGCGGCCGGCGCTTCGGCGAGCACTGGGGGCCGTCTGGTGCCGCTGTCGGCGTTCAGCCACTACGAGACGGCCAACGCGCCGCTGACGATCAATCACCAGGGGCAGTTCCCGGCGATCACCTTCTCCTTCAACCTGCCGCCGGGCGTGGCGCTCGGCGACGCCGTCACCGCCGTCAACCAGGCGGAGACGGAGATCGGGCTGCCCGGGAGCATCCACGGCAGCTTCGCGGGGACGGCGCAGGCCTTCCAGGACTCTTTGAAAAACGAGCCGCTGCTGATCCTCGCCGCTCTGCTCACCGTCTACATCGTGCTCGGCATGCTCTACGAGAGCGTCATCCATCCGATCACGATCCTCTCGACCCTGCCGTCGGCGGGCGTCGGCGCCCTGCTGGCGCTGATGATCATGCACACCGAGCTGTCGGTGATCGCGCTGATCGGCATCATCCTGCTGATCGGCATCGTGAAGAAGAACGCCATCCTGATGATCGATTTCGCCATCGAGGCGGAGCGCAAGGAGGACAAGAGCCCGGCCGACGCCATCTACGAGGCCTGCCTGCTGCGCTTCCGTCCGATCACCATGACCACCATGGCGGCCATGCTGGGCGGCCTGCCGCTGGCGATCGGCATCGGCACCGGCTCCGAGCTGCGCCGGCCGCTGGGCATCGCGATCGTGGGCGGCCTGCTGTTCAGCCAGCTCCTCACACTCTACACGACGCCGGTGGTCTACCTCTACCTCGACCGCTTCCGGCTCTGGTGGGGCCGGCGGCGGCATCCGCGCCGGGCCCCCGTGCCCGCGGGATCGGAGGCCTGAGGAGGAAAAGGTTTATGAAGAAGCACCTCTCTCTCCTGCTTTCGCTCGGTCTCCTGGCGGCCTGTACCGCCGTCGGCCCGAATTATCACAAGCCCGCCGTCGAGACGCCGGGCGCCTTCAAGGAGGCGCCGCCGGCCGGCTGGAAGACGGCCCAGCCGCGGGACGCCGTCCTGCGCGGCAAGTGGTGGGAGATGTTCGGCGATCCGCAGCTCAACGCGCTGGAGGAGCAGGTCTCGGTCTCCAACCAGACCCTGGCGCAGGCCGCGGCGCAGTTCCGCGGCGCCCGCGCGGCCGTGGCCGCGGCGCGCGCCGGATTGTTCCCCACCGTCACCGCGGGCGCCCAGGTCACACGCTCGCACGGCGGCTCCAGCCGCGGCTCCGCGAGCACCTCGGGCAACAGCTCCTCGTCGGGTGGCGATACGACCATCTACCAGGTGCCGATCGACTTCACCTGGGAGATCGACCTGTGGGGGAGGGTGCGCCGCCAGATCGAGGCCAACGTGGCGGCCGCCCAGGCGAGCGCCGCGGACGTCGAGAGCCTGCGCCTGAGCCTCCAGGCCGAGCTGGCGGTCGACTGGTTCCAACTCCATGGCCTGGACGAGCAGAAGCAACTCCTCGACTCGACCGTCGCCGACTACGAGAAGGCGCTCCAGATCACCGTCAACCGCCACAACCAGGGGGTGGCGTCGGGCGCCGACGTGGCCGAGTCGCAGACGCAGCTCGAGACCGCGCGGGCCCAGGCGATCGACCTGGGCGTGGCGCGCGCCGAATTCGAGCACGCCATCGCCATCCTCACCGGCAAGGCGCCGGCCGATGTGACGATCGCGCAGGGGCCGGTCCGCTCCGCGCCGCCCGCCGTGCCGGTGGCGCTCCCCTCGGAGCTGCTGGAGCGCCGGCCGGACATCGCCGCGGCCGAGCGCCGGGTGGCCGCGGCCAACGCCGACATCGGGGTGGCCACGGCGGCCTACTTTCCGGCCCTGTCCCTGAACGCCTCGGGAGGCTTCGCCAGCACCACCCTGGGGAGCCTCTTCTCCCTGCCCAACCGCTTCTGGTCGCTGGGCCCCCAGCTCCTCGCCACGGTCTTCGACGGCGGCCGGCGCCGCGCGGCGGTGGCGCAGGCCGAGGCCAACTACGACGCCACCGTGGCCGCCTACCGTGAGAGCGTGCTGGACGCCTTCCAGGCCGTGGAGGACAACCTGGCGGCCCTGCGCATCCTGGCCGACGAGGCCACGCAGCAGAGAGCCGCCACCGAGGCTGCCGAGCGCTCGCTCGCCCTCACCCGCAACCGCTACAACGCCGGCATCGCCACCTACCTGGAAGTGATCACCGCCCAGAACGCCGCCTACGTCAACGAGCGCAACGCCGTCGACCTCCGCGTCCGCCAGATGATCGCCAGCGTCAACCTGATCCGGGCCCTGGGGGGTGGGTGGCAGGCGGGGGAGCTGCCGGCGGGCGGGGCGGTGGCGTCGCGGTAGCAAAGGACAAAAAGGAAATAAAGGACCGTAAGGATGATCGTCGATCCAGGACCGGGGAGCTCACCTGCAGGGCTACCCTTCAGGGGCCGGTTCAGTAGGTCCGCACCTCAAGACCAGGTACCCGCTGAAAATGACGCAGGTTGCGGGTAATGACTGGAGCTTCGTCGAGCAGCGCGGCCGCAGCAATGAGAAGATCGATCGTAGCAATCGACTTTCCGAGCTTTTGCAGATGGGCAAGGATATGGCCGTAGACAGGAGCCAGGTCCTCTCCCGCCCCGCGTAGGCTCAGAGCGGAGCAGATCTGCTGGATAGCCTGTCGTTCGCGCGGGGGATCATTGGAAAGGGCTGCCCCTGCATGGAGCTCGCAGAGGACGTGCACGCTGATCGCAAGCTCCTGGTCCGCGAGCGTCGCCAGAAGGGCCGTGGCCGGGCCGGGTCCCCGCCGGGCCTCTCGCAACAAGTCGACCAGAAAGGTCGTGTCCAGGTGGATCAAAGCGCGGGCGCCTTCGCCCTATGGGCTTCGCGCCCCTTCACCTGGGCCTCGACAGCGTCGAGAGCTTCTTCCGAAAGAGAGACTTCGCGGAGCACCGCCATGAGGTCTCGTCCCTTCTTCGCGCCTGAGAAGTGCTCCTTGATCACCTGTGAGAAGGACTGCCCCTCTCGCTTGTGCCGGCTCAGGAGATCGTAGGCTTCCATGTCGATCGTGACCGTCTTCACTGCCATGCACTTAGCATGCACTGACTAGGTTGGAGGCGTCAAGCCCTGCACCCCGTCGAGCTGGTCCCGATGAGCTTGAGGAAAGGTTGCCACCCAGGGGGGACCAGCTCCTCGCTCGGGCCGCAGCTCCTCGCCACGGTCTTCGACGGCGGCCGGCGCCGCGCGGCGGTGGCGCAGGCCGAGGCCAACTACGACGCCACCGTGGCCGCCTACCGTGAGAGCGTGCTGGACGCCTTCCAGGCCGTGGAGGACAACCTGGCGGCCCTGCGCATCCTGGCCGACGAGGCCACGCAGCAGAGAGCCGCCACCGAGGCTGCCGAGCGCTCGCTCGCCCTCACCCGCAACCGCTACAACGCCGGCATCGCCACCTACCTGGAAGTGATCACCGCCCAGAACGCCGCCTACGTCAACGAGCGCAACGCCGTCGACCTCCGCGTCCGCCAGATGATCGCCAGCGTCAACCTGATCCGGGCCCTGGGGGGTGGGTGGCAGGCGGGGGAGCTGCCGGCGGGCGGGGCGGTGGCGTCGCGGTAGCAAAGGACAAAAAGGAAATAAAGGACCGTAAGGATGATCGTCGATCCAGGACCGGGGAGCTCACCTGCAGGGCTACCCTTC
>QHVW01000249.1 GCA_003223675.1 Acidobacteriota bacterium | reverse complement strand
AGGTGCTGGATGAAATCCGGCGGCAAGGGCGGCGGCGGCAGGATGCCGGTGCAACTGGCGAAGTTGATGTCCTGCGAATTGGCACCCTTGGGGCTGATGGTGTCGTTCGGGTCCTGGCCGGCGGACGCGGTCTGTGGCAGCGCGCCGTTGATCAGGATGTCGCGCAGGCTGATCGTCTGCACGTCGTAGCCGGTCAGGTAGATGTTGAAAGCGACGACCGGGACGGAAAGGTCCGACCAGATCACGACGTGAGCCAGAACCGCCTGGCTCGAGGCGTTGTTGATCGAAAACAGGGTGGTGGAGCCGTTCGGGTTGGCGAGGTCCTGCTCGAAGTAGGGCAGCAGGAGAGTCGCCGCGGGCTCGGGCGCGGTCTTGCGGACGGGGGTGGCGGCGCCGGCCGTCACCGGCGCCAGAAGGCAGGCGACCAGGAGACCGGGCACGATCCACGGGACCCGAATCTTCGCTGCATCGAACATCCGGAACGCTCCTTTCTCAGGTTGGACCGTCCCCGGTGAGGAGGCGGCCGGGCGTCGCTGGCGAGCTGCTCGATATGGTATAGCACCATTTCGCAGGTCCTGCAACTGGGGTGCTTCCTCGGGCGGAACGAACCCTGTAGAGTCTCCGCCAGGAGGAAACCATGCCAGCCGACGTCTTTCCCGGCGCCCGCGTGACGCCGGACGATTCGCGCTATCCGACCCTGGTCCGCGGCTTCAACCAGCGCTGGGTGGGCCGCCCGCAATACGTGCAGGTGGTGGGCAGCGCGCGGCAGGTCGTGGAGGTGGTCCAAGAGTGTCTCGACCGCGGCCTGCGCCCCACCGTCCGCAGCGGCGGCCATTGCTATGAGGGGTGGGTCTCGCTGAACGACGGCGTCGTCATCGACGTCTCCTCCATGCATTCCGCCGGATGGGACGCGGAGAACCGGTGGTATTACATGGAGTCCGGCTGCACCAACTGGGACCTCTACAACCAGCTCTACCGGCAATACAACGTCACGCTGCCGGCCGGCTCGTGCTACTCAGTGGGCGCCGGCGGCCACATCTGCGGCGGCGGCTATGGATTGCTGTCGCGCCTCCACGGGCTGACCGTGGACTGGCTTTACGGCGTGGAGGTGGTCCACGTGACGGCGGACCGGAAGGCGCGGCTGGTCCGGGTGACGCGGGAGTCCGAGGACCCGGCCGAGCTCGATCTCCTCTGGGGTCACACCGGCGGCGGAGGCGGCAACTTCGGGGTCATCACGCGCTACCTCTTCAAGGATCTTCCCAAGGCGCCGGCCGAGGCGTGGCTCGCCAGCCTCTCCTGGGAATGGACCGAGCTGATCGATCATCCGGACCAGTTTTTCCAGATCCTCAACAACTACAGCCGTTTCTTCGAGAAGAACAGCGGGGTGGGGAGCCCCTACTCGAGCCTGTTCGCGCTCCTGCACCTGACCCGCAAGGCGGCGGAGCAGGTCACGCTGACCGTGCAGAACGCGGGGAGCGACCGCGGGCCGCTGGACGATTTCCTCGCCGTCATGCAGACCGGCCTGGATCAGAACCGGGTGCGGATCGTGGCGCCGCGCGTGCCCGTCGGCTGGCATCACCTGGTGGCCCGCACCACCGACGCCCGAAGGATGCCCTGGCTGGAGGCGACGCAGTCGCTCAACGGCTCCGGTGCCAACCAGCGGGGGAAGTACAAGTCCGCCTACATGAAGAAAGGGTTTCCCGAGTCGCAATACGAGACGATCTGGAAGTGGCTCACGATCGAGAACGATCAATATCCGGCCAATTCACAAGCTCTCCTGCAGGTGGATTCCTACGGCTGCCAGATCAACGCCGTCGCACCGGAAGCCACCGCCGTGCCCCAGCGCTCCTCGATCCTCAAGCTCCAATACCAGACCTACTGGACCGAGCCCGCCCAGGACCAGGTCAATCTGAATTGGATCAACGGTTTCTATCACGAGATGTACGGCGACCGCGGCCCCTGGCCGGACGAAACGTTCGACGGCTGCTATGTGAATTATTGCGATTCGGATCTCAGGGATTGGCAGTATCTCTACTATAAAGAGAATTACCAGCGGCTCCAGAGGGTGAAGAGGGAGTGGGACCGGCTCAATGTGTTCCACCATGGGCAGTCGATTGAGCTGCCGGGGTGAACGCTAAGAGAGTGTCTCAAAAGCCAGCCCCGAAGGGGCGCAGGCAGCCAACGGACCGTTCAAGCTGCCTGCGCCCCTTCGGGGCTTTGGGTTGGTTGGGGGACCTCGTTCCTGGGGTTGAAACCCCAGGCTTTATGCCCGCGCCCCTGCGGGGCTGAGCTCCTGCAACTCACAACGGGGCCTTTTATACGCCAAAGGCGTCCGGGTCACTGCGGACGAAACGGGCTGCCCCTGCATAGGGAGACGAATCGGCGAAGAAGTCTTCCTTGATTTCCCCGATATCCTCTTCGCTTAGCTCAGGAAGGCCGCCATTCTCAAAGGCGCGGATGATTCTCAACCCACCGATCGTTTGCTTGATCCGGTTTCTACGAGCATCGCGGAGTCGTTTCCTCTTCAGGTGCAAAATTTCGATGCTGACTTGTGCCCTCAGATCGCCAGGAGCCGATTCAATCTCACCGAATCCGTCATACAGTAGCCGTCCTTCCGGTTGGTCCTTACAGGGGTCAAGCAGAAGAGGCTCTTCTAACGTGATGTCATCCTCATGAGACATAGCTCGCTTTGATTCGTCGGCGAGAGGGAATTTATCACCCTTCCCTTCCGCTTCACCTTCGATAGGATCCTCCCACGTGGGAGTGTCTCTCAATATCTGATTGCAATTGGCACAAGAGGCATAGAGATTTGACCACTCATATCCAAGCCAATAATAGCCAGGATGATCTAGCCCAGCGACACGCCCCTTGGGCCGAAAGTGCTCGACCGGCCACAGCCGTTCAGGTAGGGGCGTCTCGCAGTAGGCGCATTTACGATGGAATAACGCTTCGAGCGCAGCCCGAACAGACTTGTGGCCATAGACGCTGCCTTTGA
>QHVW01000344.1 GCA_003223675.1 Acidobacteriota bacterium | reverse complement strand
GTAACTAATAGTGAAAGCGCGCCTGGAGGAAATCGATCCGGTCTTCATGGACGATATAGACGATCCGGTGCTCCTGGGTCAGCCGCCTGGACCAAGAGCCCGAGAGGACATGCTTCAAAGGCTCGGGCTTGCCGATGCCGTGGAAGGGATCCCGCAGAACGGCCTCGATGAGGTCCAGAGCCCGCAGGGCTACTCTGCGATCAACCTCGATCCAATGCCTGAGATCTTCCCGAAACTGCGGTTGAAAGACGGCGATCCACTCACGCCGCCCTGAGGGGGGATCAGTCTTCCGACTCAAGACCGAGATCCCGCCGCAGCTCGTCCACCGTCTCGGGCGTTCCCATTCCGCTCTTGGCCTGTTCCAAAGCCTTCAACAGACGCTCCGCGTTCTTCGGCGACCGGAGCAGATGGGCGGTCTCCGTGAGCCCGGCGAGCTCCGAGGCATCCACCAGAGCCACATCTTTGCCGCCTCGGCGCTTGATGATGACGACCTCCCGGTTGTCTGATGCCTCGTCGCAGAGCTTCGCGAGATTTGCCCGGGCTTGTGTATAGGTTGTTCGGATTGCCATTGAATCTTCCTTCTTGTGTACACGGTTACTGTACAGATCGGTCGAGGGAAAGTCAACCACTCCCCGTCCATGCTCAGCGACTCCATGGCAGTTTCACCCTATGAGCGATAAGCTCACCCGACTCACGCTCCAGGAGGAGGTTCCCATGCAGGCCAATGGCATCGACGACGTGCTCCGCATCCTCGACGGCATCATCGCCGACACCAAGGCGAAGAGGGACCCGCTGGGGTATTTCCCGGCGCTCTACCGGCAGGTCACGCTGACGGTCAAGCAGGGGATTGCCACCGGCTATTTTGACGACGGGCCGCGGATGGAACGCTTCGACGCCCTGTTCGCCAACCGGTACTTCGCGGCCTATGACGCCTGGACGTCCGGCAGGACGCCGACCCAGAGCTGGCAGGTGGCGTTCCAGGGGATGCGGTCGGGCCAGCTCATCATCCTCCAGGACCTCCTGGTGGGGATCAACGCCCACATCAACCTCGATCTCGGCGTCGTCACCGGCGAGACCTTCCAGGGGGAGGCCCTCCAGAGCTTCCACGACGATTTCAACAAGATCAACCAGATCCTCTCGACGCTCCTCCCCAAAGTCGAGGACACGGTCTGCGAGTTTTCCCCCCTCCTCGGCATCCTCGCCAAGATCGGCGGCAAGGACGCCATCGAGGTCCTCAACTTCAGCATGGACGCCGCCCGCGACGACGCCTGGATGCACGCCGTCCTCCTCTCCATGCAGCCGCCCGAGGCCTGGCCCATGACGGTGCAGACGATCGACGACAAGGTCGCCTTCCTCGGCAAGCTGATCGCCCAGCCCTCGGGGATGGTGGCGCAGGCGGTCGATCTCATCCGCGACACCGAGAGCAAGGACGTGCCGGCGATCATCGACGCCCTCAATTCGATCGTGCCGGCGACCGGCGCGGTGCTGCCCTGAGGGAGAAACGACGGATGAGCAATCCCGGCGTCCAGATCCTCCTCCGCGCCCTCGACACGGGCTACGACCACAAGTCCTGGCACGGGGCGATCCTCAAGGGATCGCTGCGCGGCATCTCTCCGCAGGAGGCGGCGTGGCGGCCGTCCCCGAAGCGGCACAACGTCTGGGAGCTCGCCATCCATGCGGCCTACTGGAAGTACTCCGTCCTCCACCGGCTGCGGCGGGAGGTCCGCTTTCCGCTGAAGGGGAGCAACTGGTTTCCCCGTCCGGAAGGGGAGATCAGCGAGCCGGCCTGGAAGGCCGACCTGCGCATCCTGGAGCAGATGCACCGCGACCTGCGCGCGGCCGTGGCCGCTCTCCAAGACAAGGATCTGGAGACCGTCCCCGAAGGGAGCAAGACGAAGGTGAGGGACCTCGTCCTGGGCGCGGCCTACCACGACATCTACCACGCCGGGCAGATCCAGCTCCTCAAGCGGCTGCGGACTGCCCCGTGAGCCAGCCGGCCGACTCCCGCCAGAGCGTGTCGCGGAAGCGCTCGCGGAAGAAGCCGAAGTGGCCGATCGCCGGCGCGCCCACCCCACCTCTTTGCCTCTTTCCCCCCTCTCCCGGTGAGGGAGGGGGGTAGGGGTGAGGGTTTACACCCGCTCGATCACCGTCGCGATCCCCTGCCCGCCGCCGATGCAGAGGGTGATCAGGGCGGTCGAGAGGTCGCGCCGCTCGAGCTCGTCGAGCGCCGTGCCCAGCAGGATGGCGCCGGTCGCTCCCAGCGGATGGCCGAGGGCGATGGCGCCGCCGTTGACGTTCACCTTCCCGGGATCGATCCCTAAGCTGCGCATCGTCTGCAGGGGGACCACGGCGAAGGCCTCGTTGATCTCCCAGAGATCGATGTCCTGGACGCTCATGCCGGCCTTCTCCAGGGCCCGGCGCGAGGCCGGCGCGGGCGCGGTCAGCATGATCAGCGGCTCGGAGCCGATGGTGGCCATGGCCCGGATGCGCGCTCGGGGCTTCAGGCCGTGGGCCTTCGCGTAATCCCCGGAGCCGATCAGCACGGCCGCGGCACCGTCCACGATGCCGCTGGAATTGCCGGCGGTGTGGAGGTGACGAACCTCGGAGAGCTGGGGATAGCGGGCGAGGGCGATCTGGTCCAGCGTCTCGCCGTTCGGGCCGACCGGGGTCGCTCCCAGGGCCGTGAACGCGGGGTTGAGCGCGGCGAGCCCCTCCAGGGTCGTGTCGTGCCGCGGATACTCGTCCTTCTCCAGCAGCACCTGGCCGGTCGAGGGGTCCTTCACCGGGAAGAGGCCGCGGCTGAAATGGCAATTGGATTGAGCGATCGCCGCCTTGCGCTGGGACTCCAGGGCGAAGGCGTCCAGCTCCTCGCGGGAGATGCCTTCGAGGCTGGCGATCACGTCGGCGCTGATCCCCTGCGGCACCTGGAAGAGCTTGCCCCGCAGGGTCATGTTCTCGCCGTCCTGGCCCGCGCGGTCGGCCCCCATGGGCACCCGCGACATGCTCTCCACGCCGCCGCCCACCACCAGCGTCTGGGCGCCGGACATCACCCCCATGGCCGCGAAGTTGATCGCCTGGAGACCCGAGCCGCAGAAGCGGTTGACGGTCGTTCCCGTGACCTCCTCAGGCCAGCCGGCGGCGAGCACGGCGTTGCGGGAGATGTTGGCCCCCTGCTCGCCGGCCTGGGAGACGCAGCCGGCGATGACGTCCTCGACGTCGGCCGGATTCACGCCGGCCCGCTCGACCAGCCGGTTGAGCGTCTGGGCCAGCAGCTCCTGGGGGTGGACGTTGGAGAGAGCGCCCTTGCCCGCCTTGCCGCGGCCCCGCGGCGTACGGACGGCGTCGAGAATATAGGCGTCGGTCATGACGGATCTCCTTGTATACGAAACGGTCGTTCGATTCTATGAGCCAAAAATTTATCGGGTAAAAGCGCAAGCCTTGGCGTCGGCCATGAGCCGCTCGAAGGTGGCCCGGGCGCGCGCGTCCGCTTTGGGGTCGCGCAGCATGCGATGCAGATGGTGATAGCCGAGAGCGATGGCGGTGACGTCGAAGGAGAATTGCTCCACATCGAGGTCCGGCCGGAAGTGGCCGGTCTCGACCGCCATGCGGGCCGCCTTGGCGACGAACGCGAAGCGCCGCCGGTGGGCCTCCTGGAGGAAGTCGCGCTGCGGTCCGGGGCGGTCGTCGAATTCCACGGCCGCGGCGATCAGCAGGCAGCCGCCGGGCATCGACGGATTGTTCTCCCAGGCGAGCCAGTTTTCGAACACGGCCCGGATGCGCGGCTCCCCCCGGGGGGCGGAGAGCGCCGGGTGGATCACCGTCTCCTCGAACCGCTGGACGGTTGCCTGGAGCACCTGGAGCTGGAGCTCGTCCTTGGACCCGAAGTGGGCGAACAGGCCGCTCTTCGAGAGCCCCAGCTCGGTCGAGAGGGTACCGATCGTCAGCCCCTCCAGGCCATCCCGGCTGGCCAGCCGGACGGCCTGGTCGAGGATGCGCTCGCGGGTCTCGGCTCCCTTCCTCATGAGGAAGAGAACTATACGAACGATCGTTCTATTCCGTCAAGGACCGCCCGCCCAAGACCCTCATCACCCCGACCCTCTTCTCCCGGCCCTCCACCCACCCTTCCGGGGAGAAGAGGGAGACCTTCCGCGGGATGTCATCGTAGGTGCGGGGCTCGTCCCCGCCCCTACGAAAACCGATCGCAGCTCTGTCTTGAAGCCCCTCTCTCCCCGGCAGGGGTGGGCGGAGGGATGGGAGAGAGGGGTTGGGGAGTGAGGGGCCTGAAAACAAAAGACCCCGGCACCTTTCGGCAGCCGGGGTCTCAAGGGTCCTTTCGGTGGCGTTGGGTTCCCCTTCCGGGTCACCCCCCTGTGCCACGGACACGTGGAGGATCCCCTTACGAGGACGCCACCTCCATGGAACCGTGTTTACCTTCTATCACTGGACCACCTCCTTCCTGGGCGTATCCCTCATCGGCGGGCCCCAACCCGCCCGGTCCCGTGGGCCGCCCAAGCCGCTTGGAACCGCCACGTCACTCCAGGGAGGAGGCGTGGACCCTAGACACAACAATATGTTGGGGTAGGAATTCCCAAAAGTCAACAGTCAAAAGTTCTGTCCTCAAGCTTATTTAGCGGGCGGTCAGGAGCTGCTCGACAGTGAGGCCGATATCCTTCGCGATCTGCCGGAGGAGGATAGGGGAGATGTCGCGGCCGGCGTGGAAGGGGACAGTCGTGGTCCGGCCGTCTGGATGGCGAAACTGCTTGTGGGAGCCACGCTGGCGAACCTCGTGGAATCCCAGAGAGACGAGGATCTCGACGACCTCTGGGCTTGAGGACAGGATGCCGGCCCACGGTCAGGCGACCAAGACGGTCTGGATGCCGATAAATTCCGTTTCGAGAGGAGGCTCACCGTCCTCCAGCAGCATCTCGACGACCTCATGGAGATTCACGTTCAACTCGTCGAGGCTCTCCGCCTGAGAGTGCGCGCCGGGGAATCCGGGGACATACCCGACATAGAGGCCCGTATCCGGGCACCGCTCGATCACCGCCGTATAAGTCCGCATCGTCTTCCTCCTCGTTGATCCTACCATGTGGCGGCGACCTCCGCCGCTCCCTGTGGTATCTTCCGCCCAAGTCCGCAGTCAGGGACCCGAATCCGGAGGGAAACACATGAAAAAAGTCGGAATCCTGTTCGGCCAGGAGGATACGTTCCCCTGGGCGTTGATCGAGCGCGTGAATGCGCGGAACGTGGACGGCATCACCGCCGAGGCGGTCCGCATCGAGAAGCTGATCCAGGGCGAGCCCTCGGGGTACGCGGTCATCGTCGACCGCATCTCCCAGGACGTCCCCTTCTACCGCGCCTATCTGAAGAACGCGGCCCTCAACGGCACCGCGGTGGTGAACAACCCCTTCTGGTGGAGCGCCGACGAGAAGTTCTTCAACAACTGCCTGTCCACCAAGATCGGCGTCGCCGTCCCCAAGACCGTGCTGCTCCCCTCCAAGGAGCATCCGCCGGACACCAGCGCGAAGTCGTTCCGCAACCTGGCCTATCCCCTCGCCTGGGAGGCGATCTTCGACTACGTCGGCTTCCCGGCCTACTTCAAGCCGTTCGCCGGCGGCGGCTGGAAGAACGTCTACCGGGTGACCGGCCCGGACGATTTCTTCCGCGCCTATGACGAGACCGGCCAGCTCGTGATGATGCTCCAGGAGGAGATCCTCTTCCAGGAATACTTCCGCTGCTACGCGCTCGACTGCCGGGACATCCACATCATGCAGTACGACCCCCGGCGCTCGCACTTCGAACGCTACGTGCTCAACGGCCCGCCGCTCGATCCCGCTCTGCTCCAGAAGGTGCACGACGACGTGATGGCCCTGAACGTCTGGCTCGGCTACGACTTCAACACCGTCGAGATGGCGGTGCGCGACGGCATCCCGTACGCCATCGACTTCTACAACCCGGCGCCGGACGCCGACCGCAAGTCGGTGGGCGACGACAACTTCGCGTGGATCGTGGAGAAGGCGGCCGACATGGTGATCCGCAAGGCCCAGGCGCACGTCGAGGGCGGCGACAACCTGCGCTGGGGGCGGTACGTCCAGAAGGCGGTGGCGCCGCCGGTCCCCGCCGTGGGAACCGTGCTGGGCAACGTCGTGGCGACCGCGATGGGCACCGTGGGCGCGGTGGCCGAGGCTCTCTCACCCAAGGAGTAGGCCTACCATGAGCGACGCGAAGCCGTTCACGCTGGGGATCGAGGAAGAGTTCCAGCTCATCGATCCGGAGACGCGCGACCTTCGCTCGCACGTCCAATATCTCCTCGACGACGACCACACGCTGGCGGACCAGCTCAAGCCCGAGCTCCATCAGTCGGTCATCGAGGTGGGGACGAACATCTGCCCGGACATCCAGGCGGCCCGCCGCGAGATGGTGGCCCTGCGCCGCGACCTATCGAAGCTGGCGGCGCGCAACGGCCTCACCATCGCCGCGGCGGGCACCCACCCGTTCGCCCACTGGCGGGACCAGCTCATCACGGACAACCAGCGCTACGCGGAGATCGTCGAGGACCTCCAGCAGATCGCGCGGGCGAACCTGATCTTCGGCCTCCACGTCCACGTCGGCATCGAGGACCGCGAGCTGGCGATCCACATCATGAACGCCGCCCGCTACTTCCTGCCGCACATCTTCGCCTTGTCGACCAACTCACCCTTCTGGCAGGGGCAGAACACGGGGCTGAAGTCGTTCCGCAGCAAGGTCTTCGACCGCTTCCCGCGCACCGGCATCCCGGACCACTTCACCAGCCTTTCGGAATACGAAAACTACATCAAGCTGCTGATCAAGACGCGGTGCATCGACAATGCCAAGAAGATCTGGTGGGACATCCGGATGCACCCCTTCTTCAACACGCTCGAATACCGGATCTGCGACGTGCCCATGCGGGTGGACGAGACCATCGCGCTGGCGGCGCTGATCCAGGCGGTCACCGTCAAGCTCTACAAGCTGATCCGGCAGAACCTCGGTTTCCGCCTCTACCGCCGCCTGCTGCTCAACGAGAACAAATGGCGCGCGGCCCGGCACGGCATCTCGGGAAAGCTGATCGATTTCGGCAAGCAGGAGGAGGTGGACTGCGTGGCGCTGATCCACGAGCTCCTCGCCTTCATCGATGACGTGGTGGACGAGCTCGGCAGCCGCGAGGAGATCGAATACATCCACCAGATCCTGCGCGCGGGCACCGGGGCGGACCGCCAGATCGCCGTCTTCCAGGCCACCAACGACGTCCGCAGCGTGGTCGATTTCATCGTGCAGGAGATGATCCGCGACCTAGAGCGGGACGCCGGCTGTCCCGTGGACTTCCGGGTCTCCGAGACGCCGATCTTCCTCTCCGAGAGGTTGACCCGTGAGCTGATCGCAGCCGCCCACGAGGTGCTGGCCGCCGTCACCTCCGAGGAGTACCTGCGGCAGGCGGGCCGCGCCGTGCCGCCCCATCTCAACGTGCCGGGCGACGAGGGGCACACCGTCTTCCTCCAGGTCGACTTCGCCATCGTGCGCGGGGAGGACGGCGAGCTTGAGCCCCAGCTCATCGAGCTCCAGGGATTCCCCTCGCTGTATGGTTTCCAATGGCAGGTCGAAAGGGAATACCGCTCCCATTTCCCGGCGATCCCGGACGGTTGGCTCCCCTACTTCGGAGGGCTCACCTCCGAGACCTATCCGGACGTGCTGCGGGAGGCGATCGTCGCGGACGCCGATCCCGAGACCGTGGTCCTGCTGGAGATCGATCCCGAGCACCAGAAGACGCGGATTGATTTCCACGTCACCCGCCGGCTCCTGGGGATTCCGATCGTCGACGCGCGGGAGGTGATCGAACGGAACGGGCGCCTGTTCTATCCCCGACCTCTCGCGCATCTTCCACCGGGACCTCGTGGACGTAACCTGGGTGGGGCATCCCAACTGGTATCTCAAGATCAGCAAGTTCTCGCTGCCGTTCATCCACAGCCGCTACTGTCCGCCGGCCTGGCTCGTAAGCGATCTGAAAGAGTTTCCCACGGACCTGGAGAATTACGTTCTGAAGCCGCTCTTCTCCTTCGCCGGCCTGGGGGTGGAGCTCGGCCCCAGCCCGGAGCGCCTGCGCTCATTGCCGAATCCCGAGAATTTCATCCTCCAGCGCCGGGTCGACTACGCCCCGTTCGTCGAGACCCTGGACGAGCCCGCCAAGGCCGAGGTCCGCATGATGTTCATCTGGAAGGACCGCCCCCGGCTGATCAACAACCTCGTGCGCATGAGCAAGGGGACGATGATGGGGGTCGACTTCAACAAGGAAAAGACCTGGATCGGCGGGTGCCTGGCGTATCATGCGCCGCTGGAGTGATCCGGAAATGCCGGGCCTGCGTCATAGGCGTTCTCGTGATGATGGCCCAACCCAAACCGGCCCGTTGGGCCGGTTTTGTTAAACGCTTTTAGCTCGTCCCCGCCGTCAGCACTGGCGTCTTCGCCGCCGGGTGCTTCCAATGGACCCGCAGGTAGCTCCGGGCCATGTCGAGGGACTGGCTGGTGAGCGCCTTTCGCCCGGTGGCGTCGCGCAGTTGCGTCCACACGGCGCGGAGCTGATCGTGCCCGAGCTCGAGCAGATCGAGCTGTGCGAGCGCCCGCTGGCAGATCGCGATTGCCTTCTCCGTGGAGCCCGCGCGGATGTGAAAGCCGAAGAGGTAGAGGAGGTCGAGAAAGGCGGTGTGGTAATTCTCAAGGTGGAGGTCACCCGAGATCACTTCCTCGAATAATCTTTCTGCCTCTTGGGTGTAGCCCAATGCCTCCAAAAGGCGTGCCGGAGTAAACGTGCTTCTAAGCCTTGCATCGGGTCGCGTTTGGAAAACCCGCAGCGATTCCGCCCACTGAAAGGCCATAAGCGCTTGGTCGATCTGCTTGATTTCTATCAGACCTTCCGTACGAAGAGTTGCGGCGAGCCACCGCAAGGCGGCATCTTCGACGGGTATCAAGGGGCTGGCCTGGTTGAGAAAGGTAAGCCCACGATCCGGCTCTGTGTCCATCAGAAAATAGGCCATTTGCACCAACGTACGGGCCACCTGGGACCAGTCCCTGCTGGCCTGATAGATCTGCCGACACTGCTTCAGGAGAGCCAAAGCTTCGGAAAGATGTCCCTGTTCGGCTCGAAGCGATGCGGTAACCGAGAGCATTCTTGCCCGAGGCAGCGGGTTACCTGTTCCCTCTGCTAGGTATTGTTCAGACTTCCGAAGAGCGACGGCAGCATGTTGCCATTCGGAGCTGATCCGGCGAACGTTGGCTAACTCGGTCCAAATCCCGGCGAGGAGATCGTTCTTGAGCGCAGCAGGACACCTCTTCTCGTCCATGCCCTGCACGACCAACAGGGCGAGGTTGGCGAGAAACTCGGATTCATTCCAGGAGTCCGCTGAGCGCATCTCCGCGAGAAGGACATCCAAGAACGTCGAAGAGTGGCAGGCCCGCGACAAGATGACGCGATCTCTCTGAGCCTTCCGGGTCAACTCTCGGAAAGAGGACCATTCCGCTCGCGTGATCAGGAGCTCCAGAGCTTTATCCCGCTCCACCCGGATGAGCTCGACCAAAGCTTTGAGCGACCCCTCTCGCTTTGCGCGTGGGGCAATGTCTTCAACGAAGCCGGCGATCAGAGCCCGGCAGGGTTCGCAGGAGAGCGCATGCTGCGCCAGCCCTTCGGCCTCGATCTCCCCGGCCTCCCCGGAGCCCAGCCTACGGATTTCCTCATTCGAGACATGCGACATTTTACGTTTTCCTGGAAGAAAAGTCTCTAACCAAACTTGAGTCAACTCCAAAATAATAGCCTCTATACAGTACTGCCTGAAGAGGAGAAGGGGAAGACTTCGGATGCTCTTCCCCGGTTGAGTATGGCGCTCCTGCTACTTTGTTCCGTTCGGATCTAACCCTGGCAGCAGGTCAGCGGTTTGACCCGCCGATTGGAGGCCGTTCGGGTCCAGGCCGCCCCATAGGTCGGAGGCTGCCTTTTGTGGGCCGTTGGGTTGAGGCCCCGCTAGGGTGTTTTCATGACCCGCAAGAGCGCCGGTGAGGAGGAGCGCGAAGAGTAAGAGAGCTTGGAGCACAGCATCTCCTTTCAGGGGCCTGAGCACACGGGCAAGCATTGCCCGCGATGGGGGGTGAGTGACATCCCGGTCCTGGAGACGGAGCGCCTGCGGCTGCGGGCGTTCCGGCTGGGCGATTTCGAGGGCTACGCCGCGATGTGCGGGGACCCCGAGGTGGCGCGCTATCTCACGACGCGGTTTGACCGCGAGCAGGCCTGGCGGCATCTGGCGTTCCTCATCGGGCACTGGGTGCTGCGGGGATTCGGCATGTGGGCGGTGGAGGAGAAGGCGACCGGCGCCTTCGTGGGCCGGATCGGTTTCGCCGAGCCGGAGGGCTGGCCCGGCTTCGAGCTCGCCTGGACCCTGGCGCGGCCCTTCTGGGGACGCGGCTATGCCACCGAAGGAGCCCGCGCCGCTCTGGCCCATGCCTTCACCGTCCTCAAAAAGGACCGCGTCGTCAGCCTCATCCACCCGGAGAACCAGGCGTCTCTCCGGCTGGCGGAGCGGCTCGGAGAGAGGCTGGAAGGGCGGGTGGAGATCCTGGGGCGGGAGCACCTTGTGTACGGCTTGGAGCGGTCTTCTTCGTAGGGGCGGCCACACAGAGCCGCCCCTACGAAGCTGGAGCTTGTTTCAGGTCAGGGGCGTTGCCAGGATCCGTAATGTCTTTCCCTCCGTGCACTGCTTCTGGAGACATTCTGTGAAGCTCTTGGGGTCACCGGAGCCGTTACCGGAAGAGAACCAGAAATTGCTTTTCAGGAACTCGATCGCGTCTCTATATTCGTCTTGATTTGGAGGATATGAAGCCCCATCTGTGGTGGGATGGACCTCGAGGAAGGCCGAGCCAGGAGGCTCCGGCGCAGTCTTCTGATCAGACTCCTGTGCAGCTTTCTGGACGTATTCCGGCGCAGGCTTCAGCTTCAGGACCTCCTGCATACAGATCTGACCATCGATCCTGCCGGCGCCAAGCTGCACCTGGAGATCGGGATGGAAGGGGTCGGGCACCAAGGGGGCCACTCCCGCGGTCAAGACTTGGCGAATCGTGGAAAAGGGGAGCGGGCCTTTGCCGGAGCGCAGCACCAGTTGGAAGACCAGGGCCACCAGACCGGTCACGTGAGCGGCCGCCATGCTCGTGCCCGACAGGACGGTGACTCCCCCCTGTGCCCTTGCCGCCACGATCCTCACGCCGGGAGCGCTCAGGTCGGGCTTGTCCCTCCTGGTCGGCTGCTTTTTCTGCGCGAGCGGGACCAGCCGGGTCGGCCCTGCCGAGGTGGCTTCGAAGGGACGGGCGAAGCACGCACTATCGGAGGTGTCGAAGGCTCCCACCGTCAGCGTCGCCTTGCTGCAACTGATCGCGCTCAGGGTATAGAAGGGGTCCGTTTTGCCTTCGAATTGCGAGAGGCCATGGTCATCCTGCTCGATCCAGGCGTGGATCTCGATTCCGGAATCCTCTTCTTCGCTCTCGGATCTCTTCTTGTCTTTCTCCTTTTTAGGGTCCTCCGCCGCCGCGGGAAGGGGCTTGGCCGCGAGCTTGATTTCCCAGGCGTCGTCGACGTGCGGCAGGCGAATGTCGATCTGATTGTCGTCATTGTTGGGGTCATGGTACCGATGACTGATGCGGCCGACCCGTTGTTTTCCATCCCATAAGTCGGCGGTCGCCCCCAGAGGCACCGAGCCCAAGTTTTTACCGCTGGGGGTATAGAGGGTCACCTCGATCTCTCGTTTCCCGGAATACCAGATCTCCATCTCGTTTTTCGTCGTCTCAGGGTCGGTATGGCGCGGGTCGGTACGCCAGTGGATCGTCCTGTCGTTTCCCGGAGTGACTGTAAAGGACAAATGGTCCTGCTTCTGATAGGTGTTTCCCGCCGAGGTGACGATCGTCCGGTCCGCCTTGGCGACCAACGCCGCGAAGCCCTGCTCGACGAGGGTCTTGCCATCGTGCGGCCCCCCCGAGGTCGAGAGGCTCACGTTGACCACGGCGGGCATCTGGAGCTCGTCGGCCTTCTGAAAGATGTAGTCCACGGCCTCCAGGAGATGGCGCGAGTTGCCGAGCTCTCCGCCTTCGAAAGTCTTGAGGTGGACGAAGACGATCTGCGCGTTGGGAGCTACGCCCGGATGGGAGGGTTGGGCGGGGACCGGACCGTCCTTCCCTCCGAAGCGGGCGGGCTCGCGGCCATTGCCGGCCGCGACGTCCATCACGTGGGTCCCGTGGGCCCCGGCGGCGGGAACGTACGGAGGGTCCCCAAGCTTCTGATAGGCCACGTCATCGCCCGCGCTCAGCGCCTTGTTGATGTCGTCGGCCGTGAATTCCCTTCCATAGCCGTAGTCCTTCAGAGGCGGGGCCGAATCCACGGACTGGTCCCAGAGATAACGGATCCGGGTCGCGCCCGTAGGGTGACGGAAATTCCTGTGCCGGAAGTCGCAACCGATGTCGACGATCCCGATCAGGACGCCCGAGCCGTCCAGGCCCGGGAAGCCTGGAGCGCCCCGTTCCAAGGATTCCGGATCACACTGGGTGGCCGGGATCGAATGGAAGAGGTCGAGCTTCGTCCCCCTGGCGGCTTTGATGCTCTCCACGTTCGGGCGGATATCTTCGATTTCCTTCGCCACCGCGGTCCCCGTGACGATACGGTTTCCGATGCATCTGACGATGTGGAGCCCCTCCGGCTTGTCGCCTTCGTTGAGGAGCTTGGCGATGACGTCCGCGACTCTCTGCCCGCTTTTGTCCACCGAGGTGATCCTGGGGGTCGGGGGTTGTTTTTCGTCGACCCTGCGTTTCTCTTCGAGAAGGCGCGGATCGTACTGCAGGCCCATGGACCCGGTGTCCGTCCCTCCGCTCCGGTTCTGGACCCTGGCCAGGGCCATCTTCGTCTGTGACGGCTCGAGGATCTTCAACTGCAGCGTTTCGGGATCGATTGACATGTTTTTCCCTCCCATCTGTCTTCCTCGTTAGACGGAAGCCCGGCCGTCTTTCCCAGGTGGGAAAAAGCGCGGCGCTGTCCGTCCATCAGGAGCGTACGGACACGAAAACGATGATGCTCCCATCCACCCCGCCGCCGCTCCGGATCCTCTGGTACCATGAGCTTATCGCTCTGGAAGCCGGAGGTGTTGTCGATGCGAGCCCATTCGTCGAGGAGCCGATGAAGGCGCCGTGGACGCTGGCGTTGTCGCTGGGTCTGGCCGGCTGCGCCTTCACGGGTTGCCATTCCCAGCACGCCACGGCGCGGTCGGGGCGTCTTCGCTCGGTGGAACCCCGCCTGACGGACGGCGCCGCCTATGCTTCCTGCCGGATCGATCCCAGGTCGAAGGACCTGATCCCCGACGCGGTCTGTGGCCCGCCACGGCAGCGGCCGGGGAAGGGCTCCGCGGCGGAGGCGGCACGTCGGTCCGCGCTGCGTGGTGGCGAGGCCCCGGCCGAGCGGGAGGCGGGGAGGGACGCGCTCGGGGATCTCTTGAGCCAGGAGGGGACCCGGGAGTCGGACCGGGCCGTCCGCAGGCTGGAAAAAGAGGTGGCTGCCGCCCCTCACGAGGCCCGGGCCTGGAGCGATCTGGCGGCGGCCTATCTGGTCCGTGCGCAGCGGACCGACGATCCGCGGGATCTCCTCCACGCCCTGGAGGCGGCCACCCGGGCGACGCGCGAGGATGGCCGTCTGCCGGAAGCGAGATTCAACCGGGCTCTCGCCCTGGAGCGTCTGTTTTTGAATCCCCAAGCGATGGCGGCCTGGCAGGACTATCTCGATTTGGATGGGAAGTCCGATTGGGCGATCGAGGCCCGTGAGCGCAAGGCCCGGCTCGGCCAGGCGTCGCCGCTGACCGCCTGGGAGGCGGAGAAGCCGCGGCTCGAACAGGCCGCTCTCGCGGGCGACGCGAAAGAGGTCGAGACGATCGTCGGCTCGAACTGTCAGGCCGCGCGGGAGCTCGCCGAGCAAGAGCTTTTCGGGAGTTGGGGGGACGCCGCCGCCGAAGGGCGGGAGGATCTGGCCGCGGACAAGTTTCAAATCCTGCGGGCCCTGGGGGACGCGCTCGCCAAGTTGAACGGCGAGCGTCTGGTCCATGACTCCGTCGCGGTGATCGACGCGGCGGCTGAAGATCCCCAGCGGTTGAGCGCACTGGTGCGGGCCACGCGGGATTTTCGCGACGGCTACAAGGCTTTCAACGAACGGAAGTGCAAGACGGCTGTGCCGAAGCTCACCGCCGCGCGCGGTGCGCTGGGCCGGACCGGAAGCCCGTTGGCGTTCCGGGCGGAGGACCTCCTGGCCAGTTGTGACTATGTGAATCACAGATACAGGAGCAGCCTGGCGGCGGTCGAGCGGCTCGTCCGTGAAATCGAGGGCTTGCCGTATCCAGGGGTGCGAGGCCGCGCCTTCTGGGTCAGGGGTCTGCTGGAGGTCACTCTCGGGAAGATGAAGCCCGCGGTGGAGGATTACGGCCGGGCGAGAGCCGAGTACCAGCGCCTCGGGGAGGAGGAGAACGCCGTCACGATGGCGGGTCTGCTGGGCGAGAACCTCCTGCTCCTCGGGCGTACGCAGGAGGCGTGGAAATCCATCTATGAGGCTCTGCGGGCCACGCCCTCTGTGCGCGAGCCGCGCGCCCTCTCGCGGATTTTCATGATCGCCGGTGACGCCGCTCTGCGCGAGGGGGCCGACGGCTCGGCGCTGGCGTTCGAGCAGGAATGGGTCCGCTATTCCCGGATGAGCAGCCCCCAGGAAGCGGTCGAGGCCCTGACGTGGCTGGCGCGCATCCAGGACCATGCGGGAGATCGCGAGAGCTCTCTCGCCACTCTGCGAGACGCCGAGACCCGGGCCGAAGGCCTGGAGCCCGATCAGCGCGAGTGGAAGAAGGCGGAGCTGGCGATGGTCCAGGGCACGATGCAGGTGCAGGAGGATGCCTTGAAGGCGGTGGATCTCCTGACCTCCGCCCTGGCGGTGTACGAGAAGGAGGAGAATCTCATCTTCTCTCTCCAGACCCTGCTGGCGCGGGGCCGGGCGTACCGCCGGTCCGGAGACGACGTGCGGGCCGGGCGGGATTTCGAAGCGGCCCTCGCGCTCTACGACCGGATGGGGAAACAGCTCGACCAGGAAAGGGAAGACCTTCGGCTGACCCTGCTGGAGGAGTCGGAGGAGGTGTTCGACGAGCTGATCTCTCTAAAGGCGGGCCGCGATCCCGATCGCGCGTTCGCCTACGCGGACCGGGCCCGCACCCGCGTCCTCCCCGGCAGCGCGTCCACGCTCTGGACCGGGAGCTCTAGCGAACGCGACCAACTCCTCGCGGCCGAGCCGCAGCCCTTCCCGCTGGCGGAGATCCTCCGCAGGATTCCCGACCAGGTGACCCTGGTGCAATTCTCGGTCCTCGAAGACCGGGTCCTGATCTGGTGCCTGCGCGGGAAGGGGAGGGGAGCGCGCCCCTTCGAACGGAGCATCCGGCGGGGAGATCTGGAGACTACAGTAGCGCGGCTCGAGAAATTCGACAGCCCGGCCTGGGGCGACACCGCGGCGGACCTCTTCGATCTCCTCGTCCGCCCCTGGCTGGACACCGTGCCGCCTGGGGAGAGAATCGTCTTCATTCCCGACAAGGTCCTGCACCGCGTGCCGTTCGCGGCTTTGAAGGACCGCTCGACGGGCCGGTTCCTGATCGAAAGCCATCCGCTCGCGTTTGCGCCCAGCGCCACCCTGTATGCCAACGCCCAGGGGCGGGAGCGAGGCGAGCGCCGGACGTTCCATTCGCCCGGGCTGGTGGTCGGAGAGCCGGCGATCGATTACAGCCGGTTCATCCTTTCTTCGCTGCCGTACGCCGCCACCGAAGCTCGCCAGTTGGCTTCGCGGACCAAGTCCCCCCTGCTTCTGGGCGGGGCCGCGACCAAGGCCGCGTTCCTGGCGCAGGCCCGCGAGGCGGATTGGATCCATTTCTCCGGTCACGCCGTGGTCGATCCCCAGAACACTCTGCTGTCGGTGCTCGTCCTCGCTCCCGGGCCGGACGGTGATTCCGGGGCTCTCACCGCGCGCGAGATCTACGGTCTCCATCTCGGCGGCACGCGCCTCGTCGTCCTCGCCGCTTGCGAAACGGGGAATCAATACGTGCCTGGAAGCGAAGGGGTGACGAGCCTCGCCCGGGCGTTTCTCGCCGCGGGAGTGCCCACGGTCGTGGCGAGCCTCTGGAGCGTGGACGACCGGACGACCGCGGACCTGCTGGATACGTTCCAGCGCCGCCTCTGGGACGGCGCGGAGCCGGTGGAGGCCCTGCGCGAGGCCCAACTCGGGATGCTCCAGGGAAAGGATGCCGCCGACCGGTCGCCGCGCGCCTGGGCCGCGTTCGAGGTAATCGGCGCCAGCGCCAAGAACGGCTCTTGAAGAGTCGAAAGGAGATAAGTCATGGATCAGCCGAAACTGAACGTCACGTTTTCCGGCCTCTGCTTGTTCGCCTTCAATCGTCCGCTCAGGAGCAACGGCAATGGGAATGGGAATGGGAATGGGAATGGTACTGCCAAGCCTACGAGCGCGCAGGTCCTCTTGCAGAGGCTCACCCGGGCGAGGCCGCTTTCGCGAAAGATCAACGATCAGCCCGAGGTGCTCGATCAGCACTTCCCGTTGCTGGAGTTCAACCTGGAGAATTGGAGCTCGACGAGCACCCGCAAGGCGGATTTCCACTATCGGCCCGATGACAGCGGCAGGATGACCAAGGGCGTGTGCCTGCTCAACGGCGAAGACCTGATGATCCATCCCGACGGTAAACCGGCGCCCGCGAGCCCGGAGCTCCAGCTTTCGAGCTCGCCGCCGCAGAAACCCGTCGATCCCCTGCGCGGACAATCTCTGAACACTCTCTTCTGGATGGTGACTCTGGACGACGTTTTTCCGAACAATCCGTTGAATCCGCGGATTCGCGAGGTCGCTCCCGCCTCCAACCAGCCCATCCTGGCCCGGATCAACCTGAACCAGGGTTATCTGAAAACCCTGGAGCTGACCAACTCTCCGTGCACCATCGTCGGCGCCGGACCTTCGACGCTCAACCGGCGGGTGGGGATCTCCTTCGGGCTGGAGGTCTCCTGTCAAGAGCGGGTCGAGATCCGGATGACGGCGATGCGCAACGGCACGACAACTACGAGAAATCTGGTCCTGGTTTCGCGGGACGGAGCCGATATCGAGGTCGGAATCTCAAATATGGAGATCGATCGGTTCATCGGCATGGATCCGTCCGACGGTCCGCGCGCCCAGGCGGATTTCGAGGTTTTCTCGAACCTCCTGACGGATCCGATCCGGGGGCCGAAGCCGTTCGTGCTCGAGGCCAGCCCCGGCGGCTCGTCCGGCTGTTGCGGCCACGCCAACTGCCTCGTCGCGGGCTCGTAGACTAGGGGCGGCGAGGGTCTACCCCCGCCGGTACATAAACCGCAGCGCCGCCGGCAGCCGCCTCCGCCAGGCGGCCTCGCTGTGGGTGCCGCGGGGGTCGGCGCGCCACATCAGGCGGTCGGAGTCGTAGCCGCGCTCGACGAGGTGCTCGGTCATCTTTTTGATGGTTTCGACGACCTTCCCCTTGTCTTCCCGGGCTCCGGCGTCGAGATAGATGCGCGAGACCTCCGGGGTGGGCTGGGCGGCGATGTCGACGAAGATCGCCTGATTGGCCACCCAGAAGGAGGGGGACATTGCCAGCGCGCCGCCGAACGACTCCGGATGGTGGAAGTGCGACCAGAAGGCGGCGAGGCCCCCCATCGAGGAGCCGCCGATCACCGCTCCCAGCGGCGGCGGCACCAGGTTGAGCTCGGGCGTCAGCGCCGGCATCAGGTGCCTGGTGATCCAATCGAGCAGGATCTCGATCTGCCCCGCCTCGGCCTCGAAGGAAAACGGCGAGAGCTCCAGGTTCCGGCTGGGGCCCCCATGCTCGATGCCGATCACCACCGGCACCGGCCGCCTGCTCTTCGCCAGGGCTTCGACCGCTTCGTGGATGTACCAGCCACCGGAGAAGGAGGGGAGGTCGTCGAAGACGTTCTGACCGTCGAACATGTAGAGGCCGAAGTGGGGCTGCGCGGGGTCGTAATTCTTCGGCAGATAGATCCGGATCGGCCGCGGCGCCAGCCCCGGCACCTGGAAGGGGCCCAGGAGGTTGATCTCCCCCGGCTTCATGCGCGCGAGCGAGCCGGGGATGAGGGCCTCGACCGTGGGCTCTTCCGGCTCCACCACCGGCGGCTCCACGTGGAGCGGCGCCTCGTGCTCGGGCCATTCCTGGCGCCGCAGGGAGTCCTCGATCCGGTAGCCGTGCAGCAGGTCGTGCAGGACGACGTGCC
>QHVW01000248.1 GCA_003223675.1 Acidobacteriota bacterium | reverse complement strand
CCGAAACCGAACGAGGGCGGGAATCCCTCGAAACGACAACCAAAAAAGGAGAAAGATCATGGCTACCTTTACTCTGGCGAAACTCATCTCGGACTGGGAGCTGCTCAACGCCGCTCTCCAGCCCCACCTGACGGACATGCCCTACCTCAAGGACAAGGCGACGGAGCTCGAAGGGCTCATCGCCGAGGCCAAGGGGATGGACACCAAGCAGCAGGACCTGCGCGGCTCCCTGCAGGAGACCGTGCGGCAGCGGAAGGATCTCGAGAAGCGGGGCAAGGATCTCCACCTGCATCTCGCGGCGGTGCTCCGGGGCACCCTCGGGTTCGACAACCAGACGCTCCTCGGCTTCGGCGTCAAGCCGCGCCGGCCCCGTAAGAAGAAGGCGCCGGCCGACACGCCGGCGCCGGCACCGGCGGGACCGCCGCCCACGCAGCAGAAGTAGTCGTCCGGAAGCTGTATCGGGTTCTTTGACAACTGAATCGAAATCAGGGGCCCTTTGACGGGCCTCCCGGGGGTGGTGCGCCCGGGGGGCCGTCCTTTTTTCCCCAGGCGCGGATTTGTCGGCACGTGAATTGCTGCTCCGTCAAGGAACCGCTCGGGAGCATGGGCGCTCCCGTCCGCTGAACCCCAAGGAGGCCCCGATGGAAATCAACTGGCAGCGAGATATCGACGCGGCGCTTCGTGAGGCGAGCCAGGCCGGCAAGCCGTTGCTCCTCGACTTCACCGCCGCCCCGATGTGAGGGGCATGCGCTCGGCTGGAAGCCGAGGTCTACCCCGATCCCAAAGTCGCGACCTTCATCACGCAGAATTTCATTCCCGACCGGGCTCACGTGAAGGAGCAAGGCGAGGCGTTCGAGCGTTTCGGCGTGCAGTGGACGCCGACCGTCCTTCTCCTCGATCCGAGCGGTACTGAGCGGTATCGCTTCGAGGGCTATCTGCCCGCGCCCGATTTCCTGGCCCAGCTGCGGCTCGGTCTGGCCCACGAGGCCAGGGCCGTCGGCGACTGGTCCCGGGCCGAGCGCCTCTATCGCGAGCTGGCGGACGATCCCGCGGCGGGCGAGGTGGCGCCCGAGGCGCTCTACTGGGCGGGCGTCTCGAAGTACAAGGCGACCGGAGAGCCCGGCGCGCTGGCCGAGACCGGCCAGGCCTTCAAGACGCGCTTCGCGGACAGCACCTGGGCGAAGAAGGCTTCGGTCTGGGCCGGGTGAGCGCGGCGCAGGGCTCCAATGCCCTCTGGGGCGCCCTGCCCTCCGAAGCCTCACCCTCGGTCCCTCTCCACTGCGCCTGGGGTTGACACCCCAGGCTGAGCAAATTCCGCCCTGCGGGCGGGCTCCCGGGTGGCCGCCGACGCTGCCAATCCCTGGACGCCCCGCCTGGGGTACAATGGCTACCGGTAGCGCCCTGTTGCCTTTTCTACCCCGATTCCAGGAGCACCGCTTTCAGGGAGTCAAGATAGGAGCCCTATGGCCGAGCAATACATCTACGTGATGAAGGATCTGCGGAAGGTCTATCCGCCCAACCGCGAGGTCCTGAAGGATATCTGGCTGTCGTTCTTCCCGGGCGCCAAGATCGGCGTGCTGGGGTTGAACGGCGCCGGCAAGAGCACGCTGTTGAGGATCATGGCCGGCGAGATCAAGGAGTTCGCCGGCGAGGCGTGGGCCGCCAAGGGGACCAAGGTCGGCTATCTCTCCCAGGAGCCGCGGCTCGATGCCAACAAGGACGTCCTCGGCAACGTCGAGGAGGGGGTGGCCGAGACCCGGGCCCTGCTCCACAAGTTCGACGAGATCAACGCCAGGTTCGGCGAGGAGATGTCGGACGGCGAGATGGACAAGCTGATGGCCGAGCAGGCGCGGGTGCAGGACGCCATCGAGGCCGCCAACGCCTGGGAGCTCGACCGCACGCTGGAGATCGCCATGGACGCCCTGCGGCTGCCGCCGCCGGACGCCGACGTGAACAAGCTCTCGGGCGGCGAGCGCCGCCGGGTGGCCCTCTGCCGCCACTTCCTCGCCGACTATCCCGGCACGGTGGTCGCCGTCACCCACGACCGCTACTTCCTCGACAACGTGGCCGGCTGGATCCTGGAGCTCGACCGCGGCCAGGGGATTCCCTGGAAGGGGAACTACTCCTCCTGGCTGGAGCAGAAGGAGGAGCGGCTGGCCCTCGAGGAGAAGACCGAGTCGTCGCGGCAGCGCACGTTGCAGCGCGAGCTCGAATGGGCGCGGATGTCGCCGCGCGCCCGCCAGGCCAAGGGCAAGGCCCGCCTCACCGCCTACGAGAAGCTGCTCGCCGAGGACCGCGAATACGAGAAGCGGAACGATCCGAACGAGATCCACATCCCGGCCGGGCCCCGCCTCGGCGACCTGGTGGTGGAGGCCAAGAGGCTGCGCAAGGGGTACGGCGACAATCTCCTGCTGATCGAGGACCTCGATTTCGCCCTGCCGCCCGGCGGCATCGTGGGCGTCATCGGCCCGAACGGCGCCGGCAAGACGACGCTGTTCCGCATGATCGTGGGCCAGGAGAAGCCGGACGCCGGCACCATCCGCATCGGCGACACGGTGAAGATCGCCTACGTAGACCAGAGCCGCGACAGCCTGGACGGCGAGAAGCTGGTCTGGGAGGCGATCTCGGACGGCCGCGACGTGGTGGTGCTGGGGAGCCGGGAGATCCCGGCCCGCTCGTACGCGGCGGCGTTCAACTTCAAGGGGTCGGACCAGCAGAAGCGGGTCAAGGATCTCTCGGGCGGCGAGCGCAACCGCGTCCACCTCGCCCGCACGCTCAAGGCGGGCGGCAACCTGCTGCTGCTCGACGAGCCGACCAACGATCTCGACGTCGACACCCTGCGGGCCCTGGAGGAGGCGCTCCTCGCCTTCGCCGGGGACCTTCGCCGTCGATCCCCGCGGCACCGGCACGGTCCGGGTGGAGCGGGTCACCGACGCCGG
The DNA here is from genome assembly GCA_003223675.1 of Acidobacteriota bacterium. Lineage (GTDB taxonomy): Bacteria > Acidobacteriota > Thermoanaerobaculia > Multivoradales > UBA5704 > DATARR01. Next base: position 4,734 of record QHVW01000248.1, on the reverse strand, counting down.
CCAGATCCAGGCCTGGGCGGTGACGATCGAGCCGCGCGGCGGGGTGCCGCAGCCGACGGGGGCGATGGTGCTCAAAGGCTAGGTCCCTCACTCCCCAACCCCTCTCTCCCGGCCCTCCGCCCACCCCTGCCGGGGAGAGAGGGGCTTTGTAGGGGCGCCCCTATGTGGGCGCCCTGTTTTCGTTCTCGGCAGGCTTCAGGGCGGCCACACAGGGCCGCCCCTACGACAGCATTCCGCGGCCGGTCTCCCTCTTCTCCCCGGAAGGGTGGGGGAGAGATGGGAGAAGAGGGCCGGGGTGATGAGAGGCCAACCTGGCACCATGGTTGCAACCATATCAAGCTGTGAAGAGGCGGTAAGCGGGCGAGGGACCTCGGCAGAGCGCGCTGTTAACCTTCGAAGGTCCGAAGCTCCCCCCCGCAGTACCGTTGAGTGGGAGGGCGCCCATCGGGTGGTCCTCCAGGCGAAAACATCCCTAGGAGAGGAGCTCGATATGAAGCGTCAGATTCTTACTTTCGCGGCGGCGCTGGCCATCACGGCGGCCCCGGCCCTGTTCGCGCAGAGCACCCTGAACACGAATGCCCCGGGCCCGTCCCAGGAGACGAAGCCGGGACAGACGAACAACAACCTGCAGAACCCCGGCTCGAACATGCAGCAGGGCGCCCCGAACCAGCACGGGACCTATCAGGAGCACGGGACGGTCGAGGGCTCGGCCAATGAGAGCGCGACCGGCACCAACAGCATGAACAACCAGACCGGCACCTCGACCGGCGTCAACGGCACGACCCCGACCCCGCAGGACAACACGACCGGCACCACCACCGGGACGACGACCGGCACCACCGGCACGATGACCAACGACACGACCGGCACGACCACTGGCACGATGAACAACACGGATACGACGAACAGTGGCACGACCGGCACCTACAACAGCGGTACGACCGGCTCGACCGGCAGCTACAACAGCACCGGCACGACCGGCACCTCGGCCGGAACCTCTTCCTCGCGTCTGCCGAAGACGGCGAGCGATCTGCCGACGGTGGCCCTCGCCGGCCTCCTGGCTCTGTGCGCGGCCTTCGCCGTCCGCGTCTACTCGAAGCGGAACGCCTGAGGGAAGAACCTCGGATTGCCGGACGTTCTGATCACCTGGCGCTTCGGCGCCAGGTGATTTTGTGTTGGACCTATGAAGAGTATCGCGATCTCCGTGAACAAGAAGCCCGTCCTGATCTGGCTCGAGCGCATCCTTCTGGCGGTGGCCATCCTCTGCCTGGGCACCTGGCTCTACTCCTGGATCGACTCCGCCTACTACCAGTACCGGGAGAACAAGCTCCTGGACGAATCCCTGAGCAAGGCCGCGGAGGCGCCGCCGGCCGCCTCCTCGCCGGGCCAGCCGTCCGCGGCCGACACCGATTCGCTGGGCAGCTTCCAGCCGCGGTCCGCCACCCCCCAGGAGCCGGCCCGGAAGCCTCTGGCGGAAGGAGAGCTGGTGGGGCGCATCGAGATCCCCCGCCTCGGCATCTCCACGATCGTGCTCGAGGGGGTCGACAGCAAGACCCTGCGCCGCGGCGTCGGGCACATCCCGGAGACCGCGCCGCCCGGAGCCGGCGGCAACGTGGGGCTCGCCGCCCACCGGGACAGTTTTTTCCGTGGTCTCAAAGACATACGTAAAAATGACATCATCCGGCTCAAGACGCTGGACGGCTCGTACCAGTACCGCGTGGAGCAGACCGAGATCGTCACTCCCGAGGACACGCAGGTGCTGGCCAACACGGGCATCCCGGAGCTGACGCTGGTGACCTGCTACCCCTTCTACTACGTGGGGTCGGCCCCCAAGCGGTTCATCGTCCACGCTCAGCGGGTGGAGTAGGCCCTCATCACCCCGGCCCTCTTCTCCCATCCCTCCGCCCACCCTACCGGGGAGAAGAGGGAGAAAAGCCAGCTCTGAGAATGCCTTAAGCCCCTCTCTCCCCGGCAGGGGTGGGTGGAGGGCCGGGAGAGAGGGGTTGGGGAGTGAGGGGCAGCCGCACCTCGAATTCGCTCCCCTCTCCCGGCCCATCGCTGCGGGCCTCGACGCGCCCGCCGTGCATCTCGACCAGGCTCCGCACCAGGGTGAGGCCGATCCCGAGGCCGGCACCGGTGCGGTCGAGCCCCTGCTCGCCCTGGGCGAAGAGGTCGAAGATCCGCGGCAGGAGATCGCCGGCGATGCCGATGCCGTCGTCCCGCACGCCCACCACCGCCTCGCCGTCCTGCCGCCGGGCCGAGATCTCGATGTGGCCCTGGGGGTCGGTGAACTTCACGGCGTTGCGCAGGAGGTTGGTGAACACCTGCTCCAGGCGGGTGACGTCGCCGTCGAGCGGCAGCGGCTCGGGGGGGAGCTCGAGGCGCAGGGTCTGCCCGCGGGTCTCGGCCAGCGGCCGGGAGGCGTCCGCCGCGTGCCGGAGGACCTCGTTGAGGTCGAGGGGCTGCCGCCGCAGCTCGATCTTGCCGCGGGTGATGCGCGAGACGTCGAGCAGGTCGTCCACCATGCGCACGAGGTGCTGGACCTGCCGCCGGACGATGGCGACCGGCCGCGCCTGGATGTCGGTGGGCCCGAGCTGCTCCAGCAGATAGGAGGCGTTGGCGATCGCGCCGAGGGGGTTGCGCAGCTCGTGGGCGAGCATGGCGAGGAACTCGTCCTTGCGGCGGTCGGCCTCGGCGAGGGCGTCGGCCCGGGCGCGCAGCTCGGCGGCCAGGCGCTCGCTCTCGGCGGTGCGCTCGGCCAGCCGGTCCCGCATCTCCTGGAACGCCGAGGAGAGGCGTGCCACCTCGGCGATGCCGCTGCCGGCCGGGACCGGAGCCGCGAGGTCGCCGGCCGTCATCGCGTCCACGGCGCGCGACAGGTCGCCCAGCGGACGGGCGATCCGGCGGGAGGCGAAGATGCCGGCGGCCACGGTCAGGGGGATCACCAGCAGGAGCAGGCCGAAGGCGAGGTCGCGCCCCCGGCGCACCCCGGCGAGGGCGGAGGCCCGGGGCCGCTCGACCGCCACGACCCAGCCCAGGCGGGGGATCACGGCGAAGCCCACCACCCCCTGGCTCCGCTCGATCGTCCCCCCGGCGCGGACCGTCCGGTCCCAGTCGGCCGGCAGGGGTGAGACCGTCTCGCCTCCGATCAGCCGGCTCACCGAGGCGATCGGCCGGCCGAAGCCGTCGGCCAGCGAGACGTACGATCCCGGCCGGGTGATCCGCTGCCCCAGCAGGCGGGCGTCGAACGCGGCCACCAGCACGCCGAGGCTCCGTCCGTCCGCGCCCGGGATGGGAGCTCCGACCAGGAGGTAGTAGCGCTCGCCGGCCAGGATCGGGGAGATCTCGATCTGGCTCTCCCGGCTCACTCCGCGGGCGAGGGCGACCACGGGGCCCGGCGGCAGCGCGGCCCCCGAGGTGGCGATCACCCGGCCGTCGGCGGAGACCGTGCGGAGCGCGGCCACGTCGGGATAGAGGCGGTGGAAGACCGCCAGCAGATCTCTCTGCTCCTCGGCGGTCATGGGCGACCGCCCGGCGGAGACCGCCAGAGTGGCGGTGCGGGCGCCGTTCCTCTCGATGAAATCGGAGACGCCCTGCGCCACCAGCCCCGCCTCGATCTGCTGGGCCGAGGTCACCTGGGCTTCGGCGAGCCGCTCCTCCTGGGCGGTGACGACCGCCGTCGCCAGGACGAGGGAGAGCGAGGTCGCGATCGCCAGGGTCAGGGCGAGCTGGGCCCGCAGAGCCGAGGTCTCGAGCGCCGCCAGCCGCCGGCTCACCCAGGGGAGGACGGCGATGGCGGCGCCGCCGCCGATGTAGAGGGCCACCCCCGTCCAGGACTGTGCCGGCAGCGGCACGAGAAGCCCGAAGGCCACGAAGGTGATCCCGGCGAGCGCGTGGACGGGCCAGCCCCACCGCCGGGCCGCCGCCGGAGCGAGCTCCACGGCGATGAGGGGAGGGCCGATCAGCAGAAACGCGAGGCCGAATCCCAGGAGGTAGCCCTGCCGGGGGCCCAGGAAGAAGCGGGTGAAGAGAGACGGCGCTCCGGTCATCAGCGCTCCCACCAGGGTGGCGGAGAGGCCCATGAGGAGCCCGAACAGGTCGCCGACCGCGTCCGCCCCCGCTTGCCAGCCGCGCGGCAGCAGGCAGGCGGCGAAGGTCCCCAACCCGAGAAGGCTGTAGATCAAGCCTCCCGAGAGGGCGCCGACCTGGAAGAAGATCCCGGCGAGCGCGTGGACGGGCCAGCCCCACCGCCGGGCCGCCGCCGGAGCGAGCTCCACGGCGATGAGGGGAGGGCCGATCAGCAGAAACGCGAGGCCGAATCCCAGGAGGTAGCCCTGCCGGGGGCCCTGGAAGAAGCGGGTGAAGAGAGACGGCGCTCCGGTCATCAGCGCTCCCACCAGGGTGGCGGAGAGGCCCATGAGGAGCCCGAACAGGTCGCCGACCGCGTCCGCCCCCGCTTGCCAGCCGCGCGGCAGCAGGCAGGCGGCGAAGGTCCCCAACCCGAGAAGGCTGTAGATCAAGCCTCCCGAGAGGGCGCCGACCTGGAAGAAGCTGCCGGCGAGCGCGAGCAGCGTCAGCCCGACGAGGACGCACGCGACACAGCTCTGCCATCGCCCGGGACGCAGCACCGTCACGGCCAGCAGCCACACCCCCGAGGCGAGCGCCAGCGTCCCCCAGCCGAGAGCGTGGGCGAGCAGGACCTGATAGAAGGGGGTCTGGAAGCGGTGGGGGGCG
>QHVW01000343.1 GCA_003223675.1 Acidobacteriota bacterium | reverse complement strand
CCACCAGCACGAGGTTGAGCAGCCCCTCGGTGCGCAGGATGAACATCCAGGCGTAGGTGCGGATCAGGAAGCTGGTCCAGAACGGCACCACGACCAGCCCCAGGAGCAGCCCCTTCCACCGCGGCGGCGCCAGGATCGCGAGGTAGTAGGCGATGGGGAAGCCGAGCAGGATGGCGAGCCCGGTGGTGACCGCCGCCATCCAGAGCGACCGCCAGCCGATCGCGAGGTAGATCGCGTCGAACGAGCGGGCATAGTTGGCGGCGAAGGCCCCGGAGCGCAGATAGGCCCCGAGGTCCTGCACCGGCTCGATGCCGCCGTAGGTCCCACGCTCCGCGAAGCTCACGCAGAGCATGAGGACGAGCGGCGCCAGGAAGAAGATCCCCAGCGCCAGCCAGACGGGAAGGAGCAGGGACCAGGCGGTTCGGTTGCGCTCGAGAGTCACGGCCCCGGACGCTAAGGGGCTCGTCCCTGCCTGTCAAGGCGGAAGCCCGGCGAGCTCCAGACCTCCGCAGGTCTGCTCCAAACCTCGCCAGGTCTGCTCCAAACCTCCGCAGGTCTGCTCCAGACCTCGCCAGGTCTGCTCCAGACCTCTGCAGGTCTGGGGAAACCTCTGCAGGTCTGGAGCAGACCTGCAGGGGTCTGGAGGAAACCTGTCGAGGTCTGGAACAGGCCCGCCGAGGTTTGGAGAAAACCTGGCGAGGTTTGGAGCAGGCCCGCGCGGGTCTGAAGCAAACCTCGCCGGGCCGGAAAGCCGCGATGCCACGACTCTGCCCCCTTGACGCGATAAACTTAGGAGTGATGATGGACGAGAAGCTCGACACCCTGCGCAAGTACTTCGAGGACCACCCCGACCTTGGCGTCGCCTCGGCCTACCTCTTCGGCAGCCACGCCGAGGGGCGGGCGCACCGGGAGAGCGACGTGGACGTGGGGGTTCTCCTGCAGTGGGATCGCTATCCCACGAGCCGTGACCGATTCGCTATGCGAATCCGGATGGGGTCCGACCTGATCTCCGTCGTGCGCTGCAACGAGGTCGATGTCGTCATCCTCAACGACGCTCCGCCACTCCTGGGCAGGAAGATCATCCAGGATGGCATTCGGGTCTTCCGGGGCGATCCCGAGGCGGACCATACTTACGTGCGAGACATCCAGATCCTCGCCGCTGACCTGGAGCCCTGGCTAGCAAGACTGCGCAAGCTCAGACTGGAGGCGTTGGCGCGATGAGCCCTATCATCGATCGGTTGGCAGAGCTGCGCCGGCACCTCAATCACCTGTATGAGCTTCGCCTCCGGATCGCGGGTCCTGATGCCCTGCGTCAAAGTATTTCTCTGAGCAACGACGTCCTCCATTCGTTGCTGGTCGTCTGTCAGATGGTGATCGATATCGCCAGCGAGCTCTCCGCCCGTTACGGGCTCCGCTTCCAGGATTACACGGAAGCGGTCCGGAATCTGGCCGCCATTCCCGGGTTTTCTCCCTCCATGGCCAGCAATCTGGAGAAGCTGCCGGGATTCCGCAACGTGCTGATCCACCAGTACGTGACGCTGGACTACGCGCGGGTCGTCGAGGCTCTGGACCGCCTCGGTGCCGTCGAAGAGCTCGCGGAGGCCGTACGCCGGATCGAAGCCGGCTCGTAGAGCGAAAGTCGCCACGCACGCTCGATAGGAGGCGTCGCGCTGCTCAGGCCGCATAGACGATTTGGCGCGTATTCAGGATCTCGTGCCGCCGGAAGGGGTTGCGCAGCCCACCCTTGCTCACCAGGTCGACTCTGCGATGGAGGATCTCCGCCAGCTCTGCCTTCATCTCCACAAAATCCCAGAGACTGAGCTGAGCGTCCGGAGAGAACGTGACCAGGACATCAACGTCGCTCTCCAGCGAAAAGTCGTCGCGCAACACAGAGCCGAAGAGGGCCAGCTCTTCCACCCGCCATTTCCGGCAGAAGCTCTCGATACGGTCGAGAGGGAGCGAAACGCGGGCCTGAGACGGCATCTTCAGGGTCATGGCCACCAGTTTAACGTCAAGGCGCCCTAATCCCGCAGCACCACGCAGCTCCGCGGCTCCCACCCCAGGAACGCCGGGCTGCCCGCCGCGAAGGGGAGCGCCTCGCCGGCGTCCTGGGAGAGCACGGTGAAGCGCTCGCCGTGGCGGTCGCGGACGATCCACTCGGTGCTGGCGCCGTGGTAGACCCGGTCCTCGACGGTCACCGCCAGCGATACCTCTCCAGGAACGGGGACGGCGCGCAGGGCGAGCTTCTCCGGCCGCACCACGAAGCGCACCGGCTCGCGCCGCAGCCGCGGCGTCCCTGGGTCGGCCACGGCGAGTTCGGTGCCGTCCGGGAGCTGGAGCACGAGGTGCCCCTCCTCCTGGTGCCGCGCCTCGGCGGTGAAGACGTTGGTGGCGCCCAGGAAGCGGGCCACGAATTCGGTCTCCGGCGACTCGAAGACCCCGGCGGGGCTCCCCACCTGCTCGACCCGCCCCTGACTCATCACCGCGATGCGGTCGCTCATCGCCAGCGCCTCCTCGCGGTCGTGGGTGACGAAGACGAAGCTGATCCCGAGCTCGCGCTGGAGGTTTTTCAGCTCCACCTGCACCTCGCGCCGGAGGTTGGGATCGAGCGCCGCCAGCGGCTCGTCGAGCAGCAGCACCTGGGGCTCCAGCACCAGGGCGCGGGCGAGGGCCACCCGCTGCCGCTGGCCGCCGCTGAGCTGGTCCGGCCGGCGTTTCTCCAGGCCGGCCAGCCGCACCATCGCCAGCGCCTCGCCGATCTTCCGCGCCTGATCGCCTCCCGCCAACCCCTGATAGCGCAGGCCGAAGCCGACGTTCTCCTCGACGGTCAGATGGGGGAAGAGGGCGTACTGCTGGAACACCATGTTGACCGGCCGGCGGTGGGGCGGCACCCGCGTCACGTCCTGCCCCTGGATGCGGATCGTCCCCGCGTCCGGCGTCTCGAAGCCGGCGATCATCCGCAGCAGCGTGGTCTTGCCGCAGCCGCTGGGCCCCAGCAGCGCGAACAGCTCGCCGCGGCCGATCGAGAGGGAGACGCCGTCCACCGCCGTCACCTCGCCGAAGCGCTTGGTGACGTCCTGGATCTCGACGCTGGATGGGGGTGTGTCGGTCATCTGCGGCGCGCCGGATGATACTCCAAGGGCCGGAGCCGGAGGAGAACCTGGGATGGCCGGCCCCGACGCCAGCCATCCCGCCATGCCCGCGCGCCAGCGGGTACGTACCCTTCTACGCGCGGTCTGGGAAGAAGTTTCGCCTTTTGACCGGCTGCGCGCACACTCGACGCATCGCCAGACAGGAGGTGATCACGTGCGCCGATCGCTCTGTCGACTGCTCAGGGTTTTTCTCCCGGCCATCGCCCTGCTCGCGGGGGGCTCCGCGCGCGCGGCGTCCTTCTCCTGGGCTCCTTTGGGACCCGGGGGCGGCTCCGGGGTCTCGGATTCCGGCGATGGGACGCTCTACAAGAGCACGGACGGCGGAGCGAGCTGGGCGGCCCTGGCGGGGCCGCGGCTGTCCCGGGTGGCGGTCGATCCGACCAACCCCTCGCGGTTGTACGCGGGCGGCATCAACACGCTCATCTACAGCACGGATGGCGGCCGGCACTGGAGCGACGCCTCCGTGGGAGTGGGGGAGGTGGTCGACCTGGCGGTGGGGAACGACGGCGCGGTCTATGTCGCCGATCTCGGGGGGGGCGCGACCCTGCGCCGGAGCGCCGACGGGGGGCAGACCTGGGAATTGATCGCCAGCGAATCCTCCAGCGACTTGGACGGCCTCACCGTCGATCCGGTCGATCCGCGCCGGGTCTATTACGGGAGCGGGCGGTCGGTCCGCCGGAGCGACGACGGCGGGCGGAGCTGGACGAGCGTGGACCTGCCGCTGCCGTTCCCCTCTTGGATCCGGGCTGTGGCGGTGGTCCCCTCCGCGCCGTCCACCCTCTATCTCGTGCTCTTCGAAGGGACCGAGATCTACCGCAGCGACGACTACGGCGGGACCTGGAGGATCGTGGGGAAGCTGCCGTCCGATCCGGATGCCATCGTCGACGTCAACGCCGGTCTGTACCCCGCCCTCCGGGTGGACCCGCGGTCCGCCCGGCATCTCTACCTGGGGAGCACCTCCGGCGGCATCTTCGAGAGCCGGGACGCCGGGCGCACCTGGACCCGGGCCAACGCGGGAATCCCGGTGTCCTCCGGACAGACCAGGCCCGACGTCCGCTCGCTCGTCCTGGCCCCTTCCCGGCCGGACACCCTGTACGCGGGGATCGGGGGCGCGGGGGTCGCGCGCAGCGAAAACGCCGGCGGCCGTTGGCGGGTCGGCATCGAGCCCGGCCTGAATGCCGGCCCGGTCCAGCTTCTGGCGTTCAACCCCCGGAATCCGCAAGAGGCCTACGTCACCCTGCTGCGGCGCGGCTCCTTCCGCAGCGCCGACGGCGGCAGGACGTGGCGCCCCTTCGCCCGCGACCTCGCGCCCGACGGCCTGCTGGACCTCGCCTTCGCTCCCTCCGATCCGGACGTCGTCTACGCCGCCAACTACCAGGGGATCTGGAAGAGCGCCGACGGCGGAAGCCACTGGGAACGGATCTCCGAGGCAGGGGCCAACCAGATCGCCGTGGCGAGCGATGGGGCGCTCGTGGCGGGGAGCTGCGGCATCGACCGCAGCACCGATGACGGCCGGACTTGGCGGGAGGCCCTCTCCTGCTACGTCAACGACGAGGACCGCCTCTACATTGGCTCGCTCTGGGTAGAGCCGCGGCACCGCCGCGTCCTCTACGCCCTGGGTGTGATCACCAATCAGGACGGCGCCCACTTCGCCTACGCGGCCTACCGCAGCCAGGACGGCGGCGCGACCTGGAAGAAGCTGCCGGCCGGCATCTCTGGGATCACGGTGGCTCCCGGCCGTTTCCGCACCCTCTACGCCTTCGACGGCGAGCAGCAGCACCTGCTCCGCAGCGAGGACGGGGGGACGAGCTGGACGGTCGTCAACCGGGGACCGTTCCCACCGGTTCCCGCCCTGTACATCGGCGCGCCCCTGGCCGTGGACCCGGCCGATCCGAGCACCCTCTTCCTGGCCACCGCCGACGGGCTCCTGGTCAGCCACGACGGTGGCGCGACCTTCCAGGAGATCGACGTCCCGCTCGAGGCCTCCCGGCGGTCCATCGTGGCCCTGCTCACCGACCCCACCCAGCCCGGGCGGATCTACGCGGCGGGTTACGAGGGAGGCCTGTTCGTCGGCCGTTTCGAGTAGGAGATTCCGATGCGTCTCACAACCTTGCGCACCGTTCTCGTTCTTCTGGCCCTGGCTTCAATCGCCCGCGCGCAGCCGCAGAGCCCCTGGACGCCGTTCGGCCCGGGCGGCGGCTCGATCTTCTCCCTGGCGGTCGATCCGGAGAGCTCCGCGAAGGTCTACGCGGTGGCGGGGGAGCGCGACGAGGACTCGGCGCTCTACCGGAGCACGGACGGCGGAACGACCTGGACGGCCCTGGCGGGGCCGTGGCTGTCGCGGGTGGCGCTCGATCCGTCGCAACCCTCGACCGTCTACGCCGGCGGCTACCAGCGCCTCCTGCGCAGCCTCGACGGCGGCGCCACCTGGAGCGACGTCTCGCCGCCCGGCCTGGGCGAGGTGACGGTCCTCACGGCCGGGCCGGACGGCACCGCCTTCGCCTACGACCTCAGGGGCGGCGCGGCGGTCCTGCAGCGGAGCACGGACCACGGCGGGAGCTGGCAGGCGGTCGCCGTCGAGACGCCGGGACAGCTCGGGGCGGTGGCCGTCGATCCCGCCGATCCCCTCCGGGTCTACTATGGGACCGGAACGAAGGTCCGCCGGAGCCTGGACGGCGGAGTGACCTGGGAGGACGCCGGGCGGCCGCCGGTCCCACCGGGCCTGCTGACCATCGGCTTTCTCGGGGCCTTCCCGGCGGCCCCGCCGTCGCCCTCGACGCCGTCGCCCCTCTTCCTCCTGGGTTTCGAGGGGATCACCGTGTACCGTAGCGACGACGGCGCCGAGAGCTGGCGGCCCGCTGCCGCGCTGCCGGCTCCGGCCGGCCTGTCGCCGTCTCTCGCAATCGATCCGGGGTCCCTGGAGCGATGGCACGTGACGAGCGCGGGAGGGAGCCTCAACAGCGTGGACGGCGGGCACACCTGGACGCTGGGCAGTGCCGGCCTGCCGCACCCCATCGCCTTCCCCCTGGGGATGTCCGCTCTCGCGGCGGCTCCTTCCCGGCCCGGCCTGCTCTATGCCGGTCTCGACGAATGGGGCATCGCGCGCAGCACGAGCGACGGCGCCGGCTGGCGCATCGGCGTCGAGACGGGCCTGAACGGCAGCATCGTCCGCTTTCTGAAGCTCGATCCCCGGCAGCCGGACACCGCCTACCTCGGGCTCACGTCCCGCGGGAGCCGGTCGTTCCGCAGCACCGACGGCGGCCGGACCTGGCAGCCGTTCGCGCGGGCGATCTCCCAGGACGGGCTGCTCGACCTCGCCGCCGATCCCGCCGGTCCGCGCACCCTGTACGCGGCCACGCCGGCGGGCCTCTGGAAGAGCGGGGATGACGGCGGCTCCTGGAGCCAGGTCTCCGCCAGCGGGGGGATCGACCAGCTCGCCGTCCTGGGCCCGGGAAGCCTGCTCGCCGCCGGGTGCGGTGCCAGCCGCAGCACGAACGGCGGCCGGACCTGGAAGCCGGTGATCCCCTGCTTCGCGGGGGACAACGTCGCCCGCCGCGTGCGTTCCCTGTGGACCGGCGCCCAGAGCCCCGGCCCCTTCTACGCCACGTTCGTCCTCGCCGGCGAGACCGGGCCGGGAGTGTCCGAGGTCTACCGGAGCTGGGATGGCGGCGTCCGTTGGAAGCGCCTGTCCTTCCCCGACCGCCTCGATCTGCTCGCCGTTGCGCCGAGCGATCCCAAGGTGCTCTACGCGTTCAACTTCTCCAAGACCCTGTTCCGCAGCGGCGACGCCGGGGAGAGCTGGCAACCCGTCTACGGACCGCTGCCGTTCGACAACCGGCTGACCGGCGGCCTGGCCGTCGACGCGACCGATGCCAATACGATCTATGTCGCCACCCTCCAGGGCGTCCTGGTCAGCCGGGACGGCGGCAGGACGCTGGCGCCGGCCGCGCCGCCGTTCGAGGTCGAAAAGAAGGCGGCGTCCCAGCTCTGGACCGTCCGCACCCGGCCCGGGCAGGTCTACGCCGCCGCGAGCGAGGGCGGCCTGTTCGTGGGCCGTTTCGAGTAGGCTTGGCGGCTACAGCCGTGACTTATCGTGAATCTTGGCCTCCTTGGGCGCCGCCTTTTCGATCTCCTGAACGCTGTTGGGGGTGATGCAGATCCGTACGCCGTTCCGCTTGGTGAGCACGAAGTTGCGCGGCCCGCATTGCTGCCGGAATTCCTCCCGGTACTCCCGCAGGTGGTCCTGGAGGTAGTGGATGGCCACCTCCTCGCCGATCAGAATTCCGTGCTCCCCATCCGATCGATAGTGGACTCCCGCGAAGTTGCGGCCGAACGCGATGTTCGAAGCGAGCTTGTCGAGCTCGCCGCCGACGGTCAGCTTGGCGCCCCCGGGGGCATAATCCTGGGGATGGAGCGGCGGCGAATCGGGATCGATGATCGGCCGGGTATCGTCGAAGCTCGCTTTGAGCACCGTGGCGCAGGCCCCCGCGATGGTGGCGTGTCCCGACGGCCAGGACGGATGGGTCGGCGACGCCTCGGGGAACATCTGCGACAGCAGGTACGTGTCGTAGGCGGGGTTGCCCGGGGAGCGATAATAGTTCGCCTGCCGGACGCGCTCGAGCAGCTTTTCGACGTCGCTCCCCGCCTTGAAGAGTAACGGTGACAACAGGGCGTGGAGATCGTTGCGCCCATTCTTCGCCAAGTGGATCAGCGCGGCCATCACCTCCGGCCTGGCCTTACGCGCGACCAGATATTTCTGGGCCCAGGCTGCGCGCTCGGCCACGCCCCGTACGCCGCCGACCAGCGCGAAGGCGTCGCCCGGGCCGAGCGTCGGGCCGTCGCTCTCGTTCTGATAGTACGGCGCCGAGCCTTGCACGTAGGGCGACAGCGGTGTGAGGGGGTACTCATGACCGGTGAGGATGTTGGCCGCGCGGATGAAGTGATCGTACGCGTTGTCCACGTGGACGAGCTCGCCCAGGTTGCGGCCGGTCACGATCGGACCGAGGCCGGAGAAGTGACGGGGGGGATAGGGCTCGGGGATCTCCGCGTTCTGAATCCGGACGTAGTCTTCCAGCGTGATGCCGAAGTCCTTGTCCTCACCTTGCGGCACCCGCAGGGGCTGGCTGAGAAGATGGGCGAACTGGCCGGCCCCGATCAGGTCGGCCACGTGCGGGGCGCAACCGGAGGGGAACAAGGGGGGCTCGGTGAAGGTCAGGAACACGGACAGATAAGGGCCCGCCTGGTCCCCCTCGGTCGGTCCCCGGAACAGATTGTCTTTGGTGACCTTCCGATCCGCCGCGGTGAGCTTCTTGTAGTGCGGATATCCCCACACGAAGGCCTTCCCGAGCTTGAGCGCCGCGACCGCCAGATCGACGTCGGCTTTGAACGCCGGGCCCGGGTTTGAATACTCGTGAAACGGCAGGCCGCGCAGCAGCGCCATGGCGTAGACCTCGATCATCTCCGCCGCCGAGAAATCCGAGTGGAGACTGATCTCCTCCAGCAGATTGCCGCTATAGCTCGGACCGTAGAGGATCTTGCCCGCGTCGAGCGAATCGATGTCCGGCCCCTTGAGACTCAGCGCCTTGGAGGATTCCGGATTGATCAGCACCCGGGGGCGGAACGGCTTGGGGAGGTTGCGGTTCAACAAGGTGATCCCGTTCAGCGCGACGTGGTCGAAATCGCTCGAAGGAGCGTCGATCTTCAAACCCTTCAGGAGCAGCCGGTAACTCTCCACGCCGTTGCCGGCTCCGGTGTTGGTCAACAGGCCCTGCGCGTCGTGCGCCATCAGCTTGTGGAACGACGCGGCATAGAGCGGGAAGCTCGCCTCGTCCGGGGTGCATCCGTTCGGCGGACAGTGATCCGGCACGTCGTAGGGCGGCCGGTCCAGGACCTGGGTCTTGGCCGCGTCCACCCGCGTGCAGTACGACAGCTTTTGCCGGGGTGTGAACGGGCTAGGATCGCCGCCGTCCTTGCAAAGGTCTTCGGCGGAATGGGGGGGCTTGGGCGTGGCCGGCTCCGTCATGGCTTTCCTCCAGAACGAGGCGTGAAGAGATGGTGAGCTCTCTCCTCCCGAGCGGATTCTCGGGGGACTGCGCAAGCGAACCATTATAACAGTAATCGAGCGTGCGGAGGCCCGTGAAGCCTTTATATCGCGCTGGTAAATTTGAATATTTCAATGTCGAGACGAGCGCTGCGAGTCCCCCCGAAGCTCACGCGCGGGGGCACGTTTTTCCCGCCGACGCGCACCTCCTCTATTGAAGCCTGGCTGAACCACGGACCCATTCACCGGAGGAGGATGCTCGATGACGTTCCGCCGTTTGACCGTCCCGTTGCTCGCCGCCCTGGCGCTCGCCGCCTGCGCGGCCGAGGCGGGAGCCCAACCCTGCCTGATCTTCGTCCACGGCAAACAGACCGACACCAACACCTATACCAGCTACACGGCGGCCCGCAACTACTGGGTGAGCGGATCGAACGACTTCGTCAAGACGGCGACGAAAAACTTCGCCACCCCTTACTACGTGGTGGGATACAACGGCACCCGCCCCTACTGGGACGCCCAGGCGGCCGGCGTGGTGGCCAACGCGATCGTCAACGCCACCAACGGCGGCGCCGACGGGGGCGGCCACCGCTGCGCCAAGACCTACGCGCAGGGCGGGACGTTCTGGGTGATCGCCCACAGCATGGGCGGCCCGGTGATGGACTACATCCTCGGCAACAACGATTCGTCCGATCCCAACTTCAATTTCAACGGACCCTACGATCAGGTGGCGCAGCGCCTCAGCCTGGCGATCACCGTCGGCGGCGCTCACCGCGGCTCGCAGGGGGCCGACGCCGTCTGCCTGCAATCGAACATCCTGTGCAGCTTCATCGCCATCTTCATCCAGAGCTGCGACGACGCCACCTACTGGCTGCGCAGCTCGGACGACGTCCAGGTGCGGACCTACGCGAACGCCCCGGCGAAAAACATTTATCTGACCGGCGGCTATAAAGCGATCTTCGGCGCCAGCGCCTGCCTCAACGGCGAGGACGACGGGGTCGTGCAGTACGCCTCGATCTACGCCTGCAACGGCAGCGCCACGGCGAGCTACGACAACACGAACGTCTGCAACAACGCCAACAAGCAGGAGGCGGGCGGGTTCCGCAACCTCGACGCGTCGCACGAGAACCACGACGAGGAGCGCAACGCCAGCAACGCCGACACCCGCAAGGCCATCCCGGACGGCAACTGGACCTGCGGCGGCTCCCCTTGCGCTCCCAACACCACCGTCGCCTCCGCCATGACCACGGCCCAGTACATCACCCTTCTTTATTGAGGAGACCGCACATGATCGACGCGAAGAAAAAGATTGCCATCGCGATGGTGATGCTGGCGGCTCTGGGAGCAGGAATCCGGCCCGCCGCGGCGCAGGTGGAGCCGGGGAAGCTGGCCCGCGACACCGCCAAGGACTACCGGGAGGCCGCGCGCTACCCGGCGAGCTCGCACGCGCTCAAGAAGGGGGAGGCGGACCCGATCCAGGAGAAGCGCATCCCCACCCGCCAGACGCGGCGCGGGCCGGACGACGCCGAGCCGGCGATCTCCGTCTGGGCCGCCAAGGTGAGCTTCGAGAAGGGGCAGCCGGTCGACCTCTACGCCACGCTGGAGACGAACGGCAAGGCGGTCCGGAATCCCGCCGAGATCACCGGTGAGATCGTGGGCTCGACCGGCGGCGTCACCGCGCTCGTGGCCTACCGCGACGACGGCCAGGGGCCGGACCGCAAGGCCGGGGACGGCACCTATTCGGCCCGCTGGACCCCCACGGGGATCGAGGATGCGCCGGCCGCCAGCTACATGGTGCGCGTGCGGGCGCGGCTCGCCAATGGTGATCTACGGGAGGCCGCGGGCGGCTTCCTCTACAGCGATCCGGCCGCGCACCTCACCGGCCACTACCGCGACTTCCTGCGCGACGGCAACCTGGTGATCGCCGCCGAGGTCGACGTGGCCGAGACCGGCCGCTTCCACCTCGCCGGCACGCTCTACACGCTGGCGGGGGAGCCGATCGGCTTCGCCCAGGCCGCCGCCAACCTGGAGCCGGGCAGGCACTGGATCGAGCTCTCCTATTACGGTCTGATCTTCCACGACCGCCAGGCGGCCGGCCCCTATCGCCTGGGCACCCTGGCCCTCTCCACCACCACCCGCATGCCCAACGCGCTGAACGACGTGGTGGCCGACGCCTACGTCACCCATTCCTACCGCGTGGAGCAGATGCGCGCGGCCTCCTTCGAGCGGCCGCAGCTCATCGAGTCCGCCCGGCGCCTGGAGCTCGACGCCGAACGGGCCGAGCGGGAGGCGCGGGGGATTCCGCAGCAGTAGGGTAGGTTTTTCCCACTGTAGAGACGCCCCGTGGGGCGTCTCTCTTTCGGGACGGCAATCCACCCAGAGACGCCCCACGGGGCGTCTCTACAGTGGGTGGGTTGCTTTGGAGGATCAGGCCGACTTTCTCGGCTCGGGCACCTGCGCGGCGCGGCGCTTGGCGCCCGCGAGGTCCGGCTGCTCGACCTGAGCGGCCACG
>QHVW01000247.1 GCA_003223675.1 Acidobacteriota bacterium | reverse complement strand
GCGGAGCAGCTCCTCCTGCTGACGATGCACCATGTGATCAGCGACGGCTGGTCGCTGCGGGTGCTGGCGCGGGAGCTGAGCGCCCTCTACGATGCCGGCCTGGAGCGCCGCCCGTCTCCCTTGCCGGAGCTGGAGATCCAGTACGGGGACTACGCGGTCTGGCAGCGCGGCTGGCTCCGTGGGGAGGTGCTGGAGGCCGAGCTGGCCCACTGGCGGGCCCGCCTGGCCGGTGCGCCTCCGGTGCTCGACCTGCCGCTCGATCGCCCGCGGCCGGCGAGATTGAGCTCGCGCGGCGCGAGCCGGGCCCTGGCTCTGCCCCCCGCTCTGCTGCCGCTCCTGCAGGCGCTGGCGCGCCGGCAGGGGGTGACCCTGTTCATGGCCGTCCTGGCCGCCTTCCAGGCTCTGCTGGCCCGCATCAGCAATACCGACGACGTGAGCGTCGGATCGCCGGTCGCCGGCCGCGGCCAGCTGCGGACCGAGGGGCTGATCGGGTTCTTCGTCAACACGCTGGTGCTGCGCACCGACCTCTCCGGCGCGCCGACGTTCGCGGAGCTGCTCGCGCGGGTCCGGGAGACCTCTCTGGCCGCCTATGCCCATCAGGACCTGCCGTTCGAGAAGCTGGTCGAGGAGCTCCACCCGCAGCGCGACCTCGGGCTTGCGCCGCTCTACCAGGTCTCGTTCGTCCTCGACAGCGATCCGCTCCCCGCGTTGCGGCTGGGCGACGTCGAGGCGACCCTCTGGCCCCTGGAGACGGAGATCGAGAAGTTCGACCTGAGCCTCACGTTGGGAGTCGGTGCGGAAGGTCTCTCCGGAGCGATCGGCTTCCGTTCCGACCTGTTCGACGGCACGACGATCGAGCGCCTGGCCGGGTCT
>QHVW01000246.1 GCA_003223675.1 Acidobacteriota bacterium | reverse complement strand
GAGGGAGGCCAGCCGCGGGATGCTGGCGTAGGGGCGGCCCTATGTGGCCGCCCTGCGGCCTGCCGGGAACGAAAACAGGGCGCCCACGCAGGGGCGCCCCTACAAAGCCCCTCTCTCCCCGGCAGGGGTGGGCGGAGGGATGGGAGAGAGGGGTTGGGGAGTGAGGGTTTACCCCTGCGGCCGGATCGTCGCGTCGCCGCTGCCCGTCTCGATGTGGATCGCCGTGCGGCCGTCGCCCCGCTTGGCGCCCACCACCTTGCGGCCCTGCTTGCGGAGGACGGCGTCGGCGTAGCGCACGCTGAGGTCGCCGCTCCCCTGGTCCGAGACGATGTCGAACGAGGCGTTCGGGCCGGCCTTGATGTCCACGTCGCCGCTGCCGGTCTCGGCGGTCAGCCGCTTGGTGCGGGCCAGCGAGCTCTGCACGGTCACGTCGCCCGAGCCGGTCTCCGCCGTCAGGTCTTCGAGCTCGACCGACAGCACCTTGACGCCGCCGGAGCCCGTCTTCGCGATCACCCGGCCGGCCTCGCCGTCCCGGAGAGTGACGTCCCCGGAGCCGGTGTCGATCGTCAGCTTGCCCACCGAGACCTTCTGCACGGTCACGTTCCCCGACCCGGTATCGATCGAGCCGTTGCCCACAAAGCGCCGCACCACGACGTCGCCCGAGCCGGTGTCGATCTTCGTCTCCCCCCGGGTCGAGCCGATCACCACGTCGCCCGAGCCGGTGTCGACCAGCAACTGGCCGGACTGCGAGGCGATCTGCACGTCGCCGCTGCCGGTGTCGATCGCCAGGTTCCCCTCCAGGTCGCCCCCGTGCACCCTGCCGATCACGTTGCGGAGGGCCACGTTGGAGCCGGCCGGCAGGGTGATCCGCAGGTCCGCGTAGAGCGTGGGCGCCGAGCCCTTGTGGTGGTAGATCTTCACCCGCTCGCCGCGGTAGGTGGTCGTGGTGTTGCCGGCGTCCACGAGGAAGCTCAGGAAGGAGGGGAGCTCCTCACCTTCCCTTTTCCTCGCCACGGGATAGCTGTAGGAGCGGTACTTCTCCACGGGATACGAGAGCTGCCACTCCTCGCGCCCCTTCTTGTCGTGCTCGGACCCTGACCCTTCACGATCTCCACCCGGCCGGCGAGGTTGGCGATGCGCACCTCGCCGTTGGCCGGGAACGGCTGATGGAAGGAGCGCACCTGCTCCTGCGCGCAAAGAGCGGCCGTGCTCCCCAGGACCGCCGCGAGCGTCAGCCCCAGGGCCAACGCGGGAAATTTCATCTCTGGCTTCATGGCATCTGCCTCCGTTGTCTCGTCCCGGTGAGCACTACGGACTGAGGGTGGGGAAGGTTGCAAAAAACTCCCTCACTCCCCCAACCCCCTCTCTCCCCGCCCTCCACCCACCCCTGCCGGGGAGAGAGGGGGCTTCAAGAGAAGAGGCCTTGTTTTTCTCCCTCTTCTCCCCGGAAGGGTGGTGGAGGGACGGGAGAAGAGGGTCGGGGTGATGAGGGGCCGCCGGCCGCTGTAAGATCACCCCCGCCTTTCGACCCTGAGGAGACCGCATGCGCCATCCGCTCATCGCCTGTTGCCTCGCCGCGGCCGCCGCGGCCCTCGCCCCCCGGCCGGCCGCTCCCCAGCCGCCGGGCCGGATCACCATCGAGGCCGCGTTCGCGACCGACGCCTTCGGGCGCCAGCCCAGCCAGCCGGCCTGGTCGCCGGACGGCAAGCGGCTGACCTACGTCTGGGACGAGAAGGGGGACGGCAAGGACGATGGTAAGAAAGAAGAATCGCTCTGGTCGCTCGATACGGCCACGGGCAAGAGCGAGGTCCTGGCCCGGCTCGCGGACCTTGGCGAGGCGGGCAAGAGCTTCGCGATCGACTCCTACGTCTGGTCACCCAAGGGGGATTCCCTCCTCCTGGTCTCCAAGGGGGACCTCTACCTCTTCCCCCTGGATTCGTCCTCATCACAGGCGCGGAAGCTTCGCCGGCTGACCCAAACCGCGGCGGACGAGGAAGACCCCAGCTTCTCGCCGGACGGCCGCCACATCGCCTTCGTGCGCGCCTTCGACCTCTATGTGATGGACCCTGCCACAGGCAAGGAGACCCGGCTCACCCAGGGCGGCCGGGAAAACACCACCCTCAACGCCGTCACCGACTGGGTCTACGGCGAGGAGATCTGGGATCGCCATCCGGAGGCCTACTGGTGGAGCCCGGACGGCTCGCGCATCGCCTACTACCACTTCGGGCGAGACCAACCCAAAAGTGAAGATCGGCATCGTCCGGGTTACCGGCGGTAAGACCACCTGGATCGACACCGGGGATCCCGAGTCCTATCTGGCGCGCGTGGCCTGGACCCCCAAGGGGGACGCGGTGGCGATCCAGCGGCTGAACAGGGCGCAGACGAAGCTCGACCTCCTGCGCTGTCAGCCCACCACGGGCTCCTGCTCGACCCTGCTCACCGAGACCTGGAAGACCTGGATCAACCTCGGCTACGACTTCCGCTTCCTGCCGGACGGCCGCTTCCTCTGGGGGTCCGAGCGGAGCAACTGGCGCCGCCTCTATCTCTACGCCGCCGACGGCAAGCTGATCCGCCCCTTGACCCCCGAGGGGTGGGTGATCGGCGCCCTCGACGCGGTGGCGGACGACGGTGCCTGGGCCCTGGTCACCACCTACCCCACCTCCGAGCTCGGCCCCGTCGACCGCAAGATCGCCCGTGTACGTCTGGACGCGGACGGCTGGGACGTGCTCACGCCCGAGCCCGGCCAGCACCAGGCCGTGGCCTCCTCCAGGACCGGCGACTGGGTCCACACCTGGAGCGACGCCGACACGCCGCCGCGCGTCGAGGTGCGGTTGGCGGGCGGCGGCCGGACCCTCTCTCTCCCCTCGGCGCCGCCGAAGATCGACTACGCCTCGCTGCCGAAGTGGGAATTCCTCACCATCCCTGGACCGGACGGCTCCCGCCTGCCGGCCCGCCTCCTCAAGCCCGCGGGCTTCGATCCCTCCAAGCGCTATCCGGTGATCACCTATCACTACGGCGGCCCCAATTCACAGGTGGTGGAAAGCTCCTGGAGCTCCCGCAGCCTCTGGCACAAGCTGATGGCCCAGCGGGGTTTCGTGGTCTTCAGCGTCGACAACCAGTCCTCCCTCTTCTTCGGCAAGGCGGGGGAGGACCGCGACTACCACAACCTGGGTCCGGTCAACCTCGCCGGCCAGCTCGCCGGGGTGGAGTATCTGAAGACCCTCCCCTGGGTGGACCCCGCGCGCCTCGGCCTCTGGGGGTGGTCCGGCGGCGGCTCGAACACCCTCTACTGCATCTTGAAAAAGCCTGGGGTCTGGAAGGCGGCCATCGCCGGCGCCCCGGTGACCGACTGGGAGGATTACGATACACACTACACGGAGCGCTACCTGGGCCTGCCGAAAGACAACGAGGCGGCGTACAAGACGACAACGTCCATCCGCAGAACACGATCCAGATGAGCGACGCCTTCATCAAGGCCGGCCTCCCCTTCGAGCAGGGCATCTACCCGGGCCAGAAGCACGGCTTCCGGCCAGCCTACTCACGGCATTTCTACGAGCGGGCGGCCGAATTCTTCGCGCGGGAGCTCCTGGGGGAGGAGGGGGCGCACTGAGAAAAGAGGGCGGAGGGCTTTTCTACAGGGAACAAAGCGTGGTATAAAGATGTCAGCTCGGATCTCGGGTGAGATGACCACGGGGTCTGTAGCTCGTTCGGTACTTGAGGAAAACGATACCATGGCTAGAGCCGCTTTAGCAGAAATCAGCATGGAGGCTGGTAGAGAGCTTCAAACGAAAAAGTCACGGCCGTCTAAACCCGAGGAAGGCGGTATCGGAACCATGGAACAAAATCATCAGAACCACCATCTGAGGCTCACCGCCCTGTTTTCTCCAGCAGCTCTGAGGATCGAGCTTCTGGGAGTCGTCGCGCTCGTCCTCGTCCTCGGGCGGATCTCGCCCGATTTCGGTAGGCTGCTACAGCAGTTCTCTCAGTTGCTCTTCCGGTAATGGGATCGGCTCCGGAGGAGCATCTCGGCCGGCTGGGCCAGTTTAGCTGGGGCTTGGCCGGCGCGGCTTTCCCACCGTTGATCCGTGCCTTCAACGCCGTCACGCCTGGAGCCGAGATCCCTCATCTCGGCTTGGCGTTCATCCTGCTCAGCATCGGCGTGTTCCTCGGCGGCGGGCTCTGGAGCCACGCCATGGGCTCCGAAAAGCCCTGGAAGGCCTTGTACAACGGCGCCACCTTCCCGCTCGTCTTCGGCTACCTGGCCCACGTCGCCGTGCCGGGGCATTAGCGCGGGATCAGGCCTCCGTCCCCGCCGGCAACCCCACCGTCACCCTGAGCTGATCTGGATGGATGTGCCGCCGCGCCGCGGCTTCGACGCCGGGGCGGTCGAGCGATTCGAGCTCCTGCTTGCGGTGCTCGAAGTCGTCGAGGGGGATGCCGTACTCCTCGGCCTCGATCAGCAGGTCGGCCCACTGGCGGGCGGTCTCGCGGCGGAAGGGCTCGCGGCCCAGGAGGTAGGCGCGGGTCTCTTCCAGCTCGGCGTCCTCGATGCCGTCCTGGACCAGGCGGGTGATCTCCTCGATCACGCCCCGCTCGGCTTTCTCCACCGTGGCTGGCGAGGTGCCCACGTAAGCCAGGAGGCGGCCGGGATCGAGCCCCGAGCCGGCCACGGTCTGGGCGTAGGCGGTATAGGCCAACCCCTCGCGCTCGCGGATGCGGGCCGGGATGCGCCCGGTCAAGCCGGCTCCCGAGCCCAGGATCACCGCCAGCAGCTCCAGCGCCGTGTAGTCCGGATGGCGGCGCGGCACCGAGAGATGGCCGACGTAGAGATGGGCCTGGTCCTCGGCGTCGGTGGTGACGTGGGCGCGCGGTCCGGTGCCCACGGGCGCCGGCGGGCCGGGATAGGGCTCGGTGCCGTTCTCCGGACGGCCCAGGAGGCCGAGGAGCCGCTCGCGGACGGGATCCTCGTCCACCACGCCGGCCACCGAGGCGAGGACGCTGTGCGCCTGGGCCCGGCGGTGGAATTCGGCGCAATCGGCGGGGGTGAGGGCGAGCAGGCTCTCGGTGCTGCCGTGGAGCGGACGGCTGCGCGGATGCGGGGTGTAGAGCTGCTGGTAGAAACCCCAGATGGTCTTCACGTCCGGCTGGTCGGAGAGGCTCTCGAGCTCGGCCGCGGTCTGGCGGGCGGTCCAGGCGCAGCGATCCTCCGGGAAGGCCGATTCGAGCAGCAGCTCGACGGCCCACTCCAGCGCCAGCTCCCAATCCTGGGCCAGGGCGTCGACGGACACGCCGATGCTCTCGAAGGTGCCGCTGCTCTGCACGACCATGCCC
>QHVW01000245.1 GCA_003223675.1 Acidobacteriota bacterium | reverse complement strand
CCCAGCGCCCGCAGGCGATGCACCAGCCCATCGGCGTCCCAGCCGTCTGCTCCCGCGGTGACGATGGCGCAGAGCCGCCGGCCGCGGTCCCCGATGCGCACGCCGGGGAGGGCACCCAGCCGCTCCCGCACCTGGGCGGCGAGGTCGATCGCCCGTCGCCCCGTCTCCTCGATCCCGGCCGCGAGCGCGTAGCGGGCCGCCTCCGCCTGGCCGAGCACCAGGGCGTAGGGGAATTCCCAGTTCTCGAAGCGCCGGGCGCCGTCCATCAGCTCGAAGCCATCCGTC
>QHVW01000244.1 GCA_003223675.1 Acidobacteriota bacterium | reverse complement strand
GAGGAGTAGTCGTTGCGCGTGGTCACCAGCCGGTCGCCCGGCGCGAAGTCGAAGGCCGAGAGGGCCTGCGAGAAGGCGACGGTGGCGTTCTCGACCACGGCGACGTTGCGGGGCGCGCAGCCGAGCAGGCCGGCGAGGGCGCCGTAGCCGGCGCGCAGCCGGTCCGCCGCCTCTTCCTCCGCCTCGTAGCCGCCGATCTCCTGCTCCCTCTGGAGATGGCCCAGCACGGCCTCGATCACCGGGCGGGGGGAGAAGGCGGCTCCCGCGTTGTTGAGATGGATGCGACGGCTGGCGCATCCAGGGGTGTCCCGGCGCCAGGCGGCGAGCCGTTCGTCGAGGACGGGGGCGAGGGCGGTCACGATTTCGGGAGCGACCAGCCCACGACGCAGCCGTGCTCGGGGCGCAGGTAGCGGTCAGCCGCCTCCAGGAGGCAGACGGTGTCGGTGGCGAGCAGGCGCTCGAGGTGAAGGTCGAGATATTCGAGATCGAAGAGCGCCATGGCGAGCCCCACGGAGAGAGCCTGCTGATGCACCTTCTCGTGGCCGAAGACCCAGTCGGCGACGGCGATCTGCCGGCAGCGCTCCAGCTCCTCCTCGTCCGGCGGATGGCTCCGCAGGTCGGCCAGCAGCTCGAAGACGCGCGCCTCGACGCGGGCCGGCTCCACGCCGGGGACCACTTCAGCGGTAACGGTCATCAGGCTGGCGTCCACCCCTTCCGAAAGATCGGCCGAGACCCAGACGCAGACCTGCTCCTCCTCGACCAGCGCGTGCTGGAGGCGGCTGGTGCGGCCGCCGCCGAGCACGGTGGCGGCCAGACGCAGGGCCGGATGATCGGGGTGCGCGCCGTGGGGGGCGCGGAAGGCCAGGGCCAGGCGGGCGACCTCCCCCTTGCGGCGCTCCAGGCGCTCGACGCCGTTCAGGGGGATGGCGGGCGCCGTGAATCCGCGGCGCTCCTCGGCGCCGCCGGGGATGCCGCCGAGCACCTTCTCGACCGCCTCGAAGGCGCCGTGGCCGATGTCCCCCGCCACCACCAGGATGGCGTTGTCCGGCCGGTAGAAACGGCGGTGGAAGTCGCGCAAGTCCTCGCCGCCGGTCGCCAGCAGCGTCTCGCGGGTGCCGAGCACGGGGCGGCCGTAGGCGTGGCCGGGGAAGAGGCGCTCGTGCACGGCCATCTCCAGAGCATCCCAGGGCTCGCTGTCGTACATGGCGATCTCTTCGAGGATCACCTGGCGCTCGCTCGCCACCTGCTCGGGATCGAGGGTGAGGGAGGACATGCGATCGGCCTCGATGGCCAGGGCCTCGGTCCAGCGGTCGGCGGCGAAGTTGAAGTAGTAGGCGGTCGAATCGTGGCTGGTGAAGGCGTTGTTGACGCCGCCGAGCGCCTGGGTGAGGCGGTCGATCTCCCCCGGGCCGAAGCGGGCGGACCCCTTGAACATCATGTGCTCCAGGAAGTGGGCGGTGCCGCCGTGGCCCGGGACCTCGTCGCGGGTGCCGGCGCGGTAGAACAGGGCCGAGGTGACGACCGGCGCCTGGGGGTTCTCCAGCAGGCAGACGGTCAGCCCGTTGCCGAGCCGCTCCAGCTCCAGCCTCCCGGGGAGGGACTTGAGGCCCGGCGGGGCCTCCAGGGTTTCGACTTGGGAGCGCATCCAGCGAGCGATTGCCTGACCTCTATCCACCGTTTCCTCCCGCCGTGAGATCCACATTGATCCGCTGCCGCTGCTTCTCGGCCGTCTCCGTGACCTCGACCTGGATATCCTTCCGGGCGTACCCCGGCGCCAGGAACGAGAGCCGGTGCTTGCCGGGGTTTAGCACCAGGATCTCCTGTGGCCGCAACAGGCCGCCGGCGTAGCGCCGCGCCTCCCCCACCGACTGGCCGTCCACCAGCACCTGGGCGTTGCCGGGGCGCACGTTGAGGGCGACCCCCTCGCGCACCCGCACGGTCTCCAGGTCCGCGGCTTCGACATCGGCCGCGGCCTCCGGCTTGAGATGGGCGGCGATGGTGCTCGCGCCCCCCGCTCCCGCCTCGACGGCGATCCGCATCTCCTGCATGCCGGGTTTGCGGATCTTCACCAGATACGTTCCAGCGCCGGGAAATGTATAGGTGCGCGCCCCCTTCTGGCCACTCCAATTCTG
>QHVW01000243.1 GCA_003223675.1 Acidobacteriota bacterium | reverse complement strand
CCTCGAAGCGCCCCTCCTCCAGGAAGCAGAGCACGCCGATGGCGACCCCCATGCGATGGGCCTTGTCCCAGCCTCCCACGTCGGTGGCGGAACGGAGGGTTTCGAGGTCGAAGAGGATGGTGCTCCTTTCCCCCTCCCGGACCCTCACCCCCTGGCCCCCTCTCCCGTCATGCCCTCCCCGGGCGAGGGGGGAAAAAGCGGGAAGAAGGGGGGATTCGATGCGGAGAGGCGTAAAGGGAATCTCCCTCCCAGTCCTCAGATGAGCGTGGCGGTGGCCGGGACCTTCGATTTCCGCCCTCTGTTCTGAAAATAGGGAGGAGGCCTGTAGGGGCGGCCCTATGTGGCCGCCCTGGGAGGGGGCCTGCTCCGGTCCTGGGACCCCCACCCACCCAGGGCGGCCACATAGGGCCGCCCCTACGGAATTTTCACCTCTCTCGGGTGCCGCTTGCGGCATGAGGGTCTCCCGCCCGGGCGGGAGAGGATGGGCCTCCTGGGCGGGCGGCGGTTCCCCCTCTCCCGGTGAGGGCATGACGGGAGAGGGGTAGGGGTGAGGGTCCACCAGAGTCACCACCACCGCCTCCCCCCACTCCACCACCGGCTCCTCTTTCCCCAGCACCAGCCGCAGCGCCCGCGCCGCGCCGGCTTTGTCCAGCGGACGGTTACCGTTGCCGCACTTGGGGGATTGCACACACGAAGGGCATCCCGTCTCGCAAGGGCACCCTTCAATCAACAACTGAACCCTCCCCAGCAGATCCGTCAGATCCTCGAAGCCGCGCGCCGCGATCCCGACGCCTCCGGGATGACCGTCGTAGATGAAGACGGCGCCGGTGCCCATCTGCGGATGGAGGGGGTAGGAGATGCCGCCGATGTCTCCACGGTCGCAGAGCGCCAGGATCGGAAAGAGCGAGATGCCGGCGTGCTCCGAGGCGTGGAGGGAGCCGAGGAAGTGCTCCCCCCGGCGGCGCAGCGTCTCCTCGAGGGCCCGCGGCGCCGCCCACCAGAGGCCCACGGTCTCGAACTCCACCGGCGGCAGGTCGAGCGGCGTCTGATCGATCGTCTCCTGCCCATGGATGCGCTTGCGCTCGAAGCCCACCACCCGCTCGGTCACCTTCAGCCGGCCGAGCCAGGCCTGGAGGGGGCCCACGCTCTTCTCCTCCAGCACCTCCAGGATCTCCGTCTCCTTCTCGGTGAGCGGCGTGGTGAAGTAGTCGAGCTCCGCCGACTCGGCCAGCACCCGCCGCTCCTCGCTCTCCAGCGCCTCCACCAGATATTGCCGACCGGCGTGGAGATAGACCGCGCCGGGGTGGCACTCGTGGAGGGCCCGCACG
>QHVW01000242.1 GCA_003223675.1 Acidobacteriota bacterium | reverse complement strand
CTCTTCGGTGAGCTCGTTGATCCGCTTTCTCTCCTCGGGCGGCAGGGAGCCGAAGGCGCGGCCGGCCAGGGCCTCGTCGAAGGCGCGTTGGGCCAGGGCGCCGCGCCCGGACCACCAGGTCTGGAGACGGTCGTCCTCGTCGTAGAAGGCGTAGACGGGGATGCGCAGGTTATCCCGCTTCCAGAGGAAATGATTCATCACGTCGAGGTTGGCGTCGCGGGGGAAGATCCGCAGCTCCCAGCCGGGGAGCTTCTCGGCGATGCGCACCCAGGTGGGGAGCGTGTGGTAGACGTCCGGGGCCCAGTCCTCGCCGATGGCGAGCACCTTGAGCGGCGGCAGCCGGCGCAGGAATTCCAGGTCCTCGTCGGTATAGGCGGGGTCGCGGAAGACCTCGTCGAACGTCTTGCCGTTGCGGCGGATCGTCCGCCGGTAGGATGCGTAAGGAAGGCCACGGTTCCAGACTTCAGGCGGTAGCGGGTTCATAGCCGCCAGGATATACCGAAGCCGGGCGAGAGGGGGGTTGTGGTAGATTCGCTCCAGCTTCTGTTCTTCCTGTCTCAAGGAGGTCGCGATGAGCATATCGTGGCGATGGCCGCGGCCCAGACCACCGGCGGCATCGTCGGCCGGGTGACGGACGAGGGCGGCGGGGTCCTGCCCGGGGTCACCGTCGAGGCCAAGAGCCCGGCGCTCCAGGGGTCGCGCACGGCGGTGACGGACAGCACCGGCACCTACCGGCTCACCCTGCTCCCCCCGGGCGGCTATACGGTCTCCTTCACCCTCGAAGGGTTCGCCGCCGAGGCGCGCCAGGGGGTGGGCGTCGGCCTCGACAAGGACACCACCCTGAACATCACCCTGCGCGCCGCTCTCTCGCAGGAGATCACGGTCACCACGGAGCAGCCGGTGGTGGACACCACCACCACGTCGGTGGGCGCCAACCTGGACACGCGCACCATCGAGACCCTCCCCACCGGCCGCAACTACACCTCGGTGGTGCAGATCACGCCGGGCGTCTCCTCGGACGCCAACCCCGAGAACAACCAGCAGTCGTCGATCGCCGTCTACGGCTCGAGCGGAGCGGAGAACGTCTACTACATCGACGGAGTCAACACGACCGGCGCCGAGTTCGGCTTTCAGGGCAAGGAGCTCAACTTCGAGTTCATCCAGGCGGTGGACGTCAAGACGGGCGGTTACCAGGCCGAGTACGGCCGCTCGACGGGCGGCGTGGTCAACGTGATCACCAAGTCGGGGGGGAACGAATTCCACGGCGACGTCTTCGGCTACTACGACAACGACTCGCTGCAGAGCAACGCCAAGCCAGTGGTCTCGACGGGCGGCACCGCGGCCGGTTTCACCAGAGAGGACTACGGGATCGACCTGGGCGGCTTCCTGATGCGCGACAAGCTCTGGTTCTTCGGCGCCTACGACCGGGTGGACAACACCGACAAGACGGCCCTGCCCGCGGGTCCGCTGGCCGGCCAGGTGGTCGACTCGAAGAGCAAGCGCGACCTGGGCGCGGCCAAGCTCACCTGGAAGCTCTCGGAGAACCAGTCGGTGGTCGGCAGCTTCTTCCAGGACCCGCGGGACGACACCGGCGCGATCAACGACGCCCAGCACACGCTCAACGGCGATCCCCTCACCTATCAGGGGCTGCGCGGCTTCGGCGGCGAGGACTACTCGCTGCGCTATCAGGGGATCCTCGCCACCTCCTGGCTGCTCACCGGCCAGGTGGCCCAGCACAAGGAGAAGAGCTCGATCGGTCCGGCGAGCGGCGCCGGCGACGTGGTGGAATTCCGCAACGTCGACGACAACTTCTTCCAGACCGGCGGCTTCGGCCTCCTCCAGTCCAAGGACTTCAAGCGCGACTTCGCCGGCACCTCGCTCACCCGCTATCTCGCCAACCACGAGATCAAAGGAGGGCTGGAGTACGAGCGCGAGCAGGCGGAGGTGGTGCGCCGCTTCTCGGGCGGCCAGCAGATCGACGTCTATTCGAACGGCGGCCATCCGGTTTACAGCCACTTCTACTGGACGACGCCCACGGCGACGATCGCCAACGCGCCGGTCTCCCAGCTCACCGCCTCCCCCGAGCACAAGAACACGGCGGCCTATCTCCAGGACCGCTGGACCCCCCTTTCCAACCTCAGCATCGAGCTCGGCCTGCGGTGGGACCGCCAGGAGATCATCGACGCCTCGGGCGTGAAGCAGATCGATCTCAAGAAGGACTACGCGCCGCGCTTCGGCTTCGTCTGGGATCCGACGTCCAACGGCCGCGCGAAGGTGTACGGCTCCCTGGGCCGCTACTACGAGCAGATCCCGATGGACCTGGTGATCCGCTCCTTCTCGTTCGAGCGGCAGGCGCGCATCTTCAACTACAGCCCCACGAGCACGGTCCCCGATCCCGGCGCCGAGGCGGACATCGACCAGAGCTCGGCCATCTTCGGCGGCTTCACCGAGCCGTCGGACCCCAACCTGCGCAACCAGTACCTCACCGAGGTCCTCCTCGGTTACGAGCGCGAGGTGCTCCCGGACATGGCCGTGGGCGTCAAGGGGATCTACCGCTATTACGGCAACGTGATCGAGGATTTCCTCTGCCAGGACGACGGCACCTACTGCATCGGCAACCCCGGCCGGGGGATCATGCAGCGGGTCTTCACCCTCGACTACTCGCAGACCTTCCCGGCGCCGAAGCCGAAGCGGGTCTTCAAGGGGATCCAGCTCGACGCCACCAAGCGCTTCTCGAATCACTGGCAGGGGCTGGCCTCGTATCTCTACTCCAAGCTGGAGGGGAACTTCGACGGCCTCTACGCCCCGTTCACCAACGTCGGCGCCGATCCGAACATCTCGGCGGCCTACGATTATTATGATTTTTTCACCAACGGCCGCGACCTCAACCGCATCACCAACCAGGGGCCGCTGTCGAACGACCGCCGGCACCAGCTCAAGGTCTCAGGGCTATACGAGACCCCGTGGAAGCTCAACATCGGCCTCTCGGCCTACTGGCGCTCGGGCACGCCGCTGACCCGCTACGGCTACTCGGACATCTACGGCCGGTACGAATTCTTCCTGACCGAGCGCGGCGCCGAGGGGCGGACGCCCGACAACTACGAGGCGGACCTCCACATCGGCTATCCGCTGCAGGTGGGCCCGGCGACGGTCAACATCCTGCTCGACGTCTTCAACCTGTTCGACGCGCAGCAGCCGGTGCTCCTCGACGAGCGCTGGGATTTCCAGGAGGCGGACAACGCCTCGCCGGTGCCGACGAATCCGGACTACAAGAAGCCGGTGCTGCGAACGCCGCCGCGGTCGTTCCGGCTGGGGGTGCGGGTGAGTATTTGAGGCCTCGGGCGAGCCGGCTGGAATCGAGGTCGAAGAGGAAGAGCCGGGCGTCGTAGAGGCGCTGGGCGGCGGTGAGGCTGGCGTTCCGGCGCAGCCAGGCCTCCTCGGGCGCGGGCGCGTTGATCTCGTGGACCTCGACGAGCGCCGCCCGCCGCTCCCCCGCGGTGAGGGCGAGGGTGTCCTCGGGCACGCGACGGTGGCGGAGCTGCGGCACCCAGGAGGCCACCACCGGACCGTCCAGGGCCCCGGTCTCGCGGAAGGAGTCGCCGTGCCGCAGCACCGGCAGGGCCAATCGATAATAGGCTGGCACCCAGGCGAGAAGGAGTAGGAGCCCCACCATGGCCATCCGGCGCGGACGGGCCGCGAGCCGCGCTCCGGCCATGCCCGCCAGCAACGCGGCGGCCGGCAGCGCGGGCCAGGCGTAGCGGGAGATCGTGTCGGTCTGGGAGCGGCAGACCAGGTCGAAGACCAGCGGGCCGCAGCAGGCGGCGGCGAGCCAGAGGACGGGCAGGGCGCGAGCGCTCCATCCGGCGCGGCCGGCGCGGCGCAGGAGCAGGAAGGCGGCGAGGAGCAGCGCCAGCTCGACGAGCACGGCGAGCGCCGTCCGGTTGACCAGGCTGGCCCGCCAGGGGTCCGGCAGGGAGAAGAGGCTCGCCGCCAGATTGATCGGCGCGACGACGAATCTCCGCGGGGACGGGAGGCCGTCGAGCCACCCCTTGGCCACCCGCCAGTGCCCCAGGATCTCGGGCATGCGGAGGTACCACGGCGCGGCCAGCAGGGCCGCCAGGGCGGAGAGCGCGGGCACGGCCCGGCGGTCGAGCCGTCCCGGCGAGAGCAGGAGCCAGGCCGCGCAGGCGGCCCAGACGAAGACGAAGAAGTAGTGGGTGAGCATCCCCGCCGCGGCGGTCGCCGTCCATAGGATCGCCAGCCCCGGCCGCCACCCCCGGCGAGCGAGGGCCACACTCGTCCAGGCGAGCAGGGTGCCGAGGAAGATCGTCAGGGCGTACATCCGCCCCTCGATCCCCGCTTCGACCCCGACCGGCACGGCCGCGAAGAAGGCGCAGGCCACGAGCGCCGCCCGATCCCCTATGACCTCACGGCCGAGCGCCCGTAGCAGCGGCAGGGTGGCGAGGCTCCACGCCACCGAGAAGAGGCGCAGGGCGGCGTCGCTCGTGCCCAGCGCCAGGGTCCAGGCCCAGAGGAGGACGTAGTAGAGCGGCGGGCTGGTGTCGGAGATGAAGGTGGCGCGGACGACCCGGAAGGGCCCCGCGGGCGGGCTGTCGTGCCGGAGATAGCGGCGGAGCCCGGAGGGGGGAACGGCGGGGCCGGGCTCGACGAAATCGCCCAGCTCGGGGCGCGACACCCGGGGGTCCTGCTCGATGCTGTGGCCCGTCGCCACCGCCAGGGAGAAGACCTCGTCCACCCAGAGCCCCTCGCGATCGAGGACGCCCAGGCGCAGAACGAGCGCGGCCGCCAGGATCAGCCACCACGCAACGCGATCTCCCCTCCCCGGCATCGCGGTGGAATTTATGCAAATTCCGTACTAATCGCCGCCATCCGACCGATCCGTCGGATCCGTCGGATCGGTCGGATGGGTCAGGTTTCGGGAGGGGGCTATACGTCCCCACCCATGCCCGAGCCCCGCGACCTCCCGGCCCTGCGCGAAGCGATCGAGGCGATCGACCGCGAGCTCCTCTCCCAGCTCCGGCGGCGGATGGACCTCGCCGAGGAGGTGGCGGCGGCCAAGCTGCGGACGGCCTATCCGTTCCGCGACGAGCCGCGGGAGGACCAGATCATCCAGCGGGTCCGCCACGCCGCCGTGGAACGCGGGCTCGACGCGCACGAGATCGAGCGGCTCTACCGGGTGATCCTCGACATCTCGGTCGCCCATCAGAAGGCCCACGTCCGCACGCTG
>QHVW01000241.1 GCA_003223675.1 Acidobacteriota bacterium | reverse complement strand
GACGGTGTAGGGATCGAGCACGATCACCACGTCGCCGCTTACCTTGGGATGGAAGCCGAGCATCACCCGGTGCCCGATGTCGGTGTCGGGCACCCGGCCTTCCACGATCTGGCCGCGGGTATAGGCGGCATAGATCCCGGGCTGGCGGCGGAGGGTCTCGGCGGCGATCTCCTCGGCCTTCGCCGGCTCGATCCCCTTCTGCCGCAGGGCGTCGACGTCGAGATAGAGGTTGAATTCCGAGAGCGCCTTGAGCCAGTCGCCCGGGCCGAAGGCCTTGTCGAGCGCCGCCTTCACGGCGTCGGTGAGGGCCTTCTCCTGATACCCCCCCGCGGTGGGGAGGCCCGCCTCGGCCATCTCCTCCACCATTGGCGCCACCCCGTGGTCCGCGGTCAGCACGATCGTGACGTTCCGGAGGCCGCCCGGAACGGCCTTGCCCAGGAAGCGGAAGAAGCGGCTGAGCTGCCGGTCGGTCTGCGCGGTGACGTCGAGCACCTCGGGGCTGTCCGGCCCGAAGGAGTGGCCGATGTAGTCGTTGGTCGAGAGATTGATCGCCAGGATGTCGGGGATGGCGTCCTGCCCCAGCTTCTCCCGCCGGATCAGCTCCTCGGCCGTCTCCAGCACGTACTCGTTGGCGTACGGGGTGCTCTCGAACGCGGCGTAGAAGGCCTTGCCCGGCCTGTCCAGGCCGCCGGTGACCGGGTGGGGGAACGCCTTCCCCAGACCCGGGCGCGGGTTGGCGAATTCGTTGTGAGGCGTCCAGAGCCGCTTCAGGGCCGCCGGCGGGACGGAGAGATCCCACGTCTTGCCGAAGAAGGGGTCGATCTTCTTCGCGGCGTTCCAACTCACGACCCAGTCCGGCAACTGGCCGCTCTTGAAGTAGAAGCGGCTGGAGATCCAGGCGCCGGTCTCCTCGTCGAACCAGAGGACGCCGTCCGCCAGATGGCCGGCCATCAGCACGCCGGCGCGGTCTTTGAGGGCCAGCCCCCAGACCTTGCCCTGGCCGCCGGTGGCCATCTTCAGCTCGTCGCCCACCGTGCTGGTCCGCAGGGTGACGGGCGAGATCCCCCGCTTGCCGTCCGGATCGGGAGCGCCCACCAGCGGGCTCTTGGAGTCCTGCACGCAGTAGCGCACCGCGTTCATCTCGCGGTCGAACCACTCGTTGCCCACGATGCCGGTCTTGTAGGGCGGCGCGCCGGTGAAATGGATCGAGTGGCCGGGGCCGGTGAACAGGGGATAGTGATCGTGATGGGCGTCGGTGTGGTAGGCCCCGCGCTCCATCAGCCAGCGGAACCCTCCCACTCCCTTGGAATCCTGGGGCGGCAGGAAGAGATCGGAGGACCGCGCCAGATAGTCGGCGCGGAACTGGTCGATCGAGATGAGGACGACCAGCCGCGGCCTCACCGGCGCCGCGACGGCTACGGTGGCGAGCAGGAGACAGACGATCGCGAGCGCGACCGGACGGAGCCTGCGAATCATGAAGGAACCTCCTGAATCGAACCGGGGAAGGCTAGCACGGGAGGCCTGGTGGCGCCGCCCCCGCCCGGGCATGAATGCCCGGGCTACGCCGGAAACGAAAAGCCGGGTGAACCCGGCTCCCTGGTCAGAGGGCTTTCTTCAGAGCCGGCTTCAGCCGGCTTCTCGGTTGAAACGTAGCCCGGGCATTCATGCCCGGGCGGACCCTACCGCCGCCGCACCCGGAACGCCGCCACGGCCTGCGGCCTCTCCTCCTTCGGCAGCCCTTCGGCCATGCGGCGGATCGCCTTCTTCCAACTCGCCTGGCTGGTCCACTTCTTCGCCTCGATCGGCTCGGTCTCGAATTCGCCCGCGGTCAGGAGCGTGGCGAGGTCGGGCCGCGGCTGCCCCTTGGCGTCCACGGCGACCGCCCGCCAATCCGAAGCTTCGCGATAGATGGCCAGCAGGCCGAAGGTCTCCTCGTCGCCCGGAATCTGAAGCAGGGTCACCCGGCCGCGGGGGCCCTCCTCGAGCTCGGCGAGGATCCCCTCGACCAGCGGATGGCCGGAGGAGAAGAAGTCGAGCGTCTCCTCGTCCACGGCGCGCTCCCGACTGAAGGTGCCGAGGAGCGTGGTGCCCAGCGGGACGCCGAAGAAGTGGTCCACCAGCGCCTCGTAGCCGTAGCCGATCAGCCAGGTGCGCTCGCCGCTCTGCGCCTCCACCTCGAAGCCGAAACGAGAGGCGGCGCGCACCACCACGCTCTCGTTCAGGGCGTCGAGATCGGGCGGCACGCGGGCGAGGATCTCCGCCGCCATCTCCGGCCGGTACGGATCGCGGTGGAGCTCGTGAAAGGCGGCCCGCTGCACCCGGTCGTGCGCCTCCTGCGCCTCCCGCAGCACCTTCTCGAAATCCGCGGGGC
>QHVW01000342.1 GCA_003223675.1 Acidobacteriota bacterium | reverse complement strand
GTGAGCCAGTTGAAGATCCGCTGGCTCCAGGCTCAGATCAATGCGGGATTGAAAAATTGGCCCCGGGCCGAGCAGGGGTTCTCGCAAGCCATCCGTGGTTTTGAGGAGGAAGGAATGGGCTTTCATGCCGCCTTCGCCTCTCTTGAGCTCGCGCTGGTCTGGATGCATCAAGGACGGTACGCGGAGACCCAAAAGCTCATTCCCCAGGTCTACGAAGCCTTTGTGGCTCTCGGGATCAAAGAGGCCTTTGGGGCGATACTGGTTCTCAAGGAGGCCTTCGAGAAACAGATGGGAAGCGTTGAGCTTCTGGAAGACGTGATTGAATTTTTGCGGCGGTGGTACATCAACCCGGACGAGCGGTTCAGGCCGCGGGGGGAATGAAGACTCCGTCCGTAAGGATCACTCAGAGGATGTCTCGAAAGCAGGCCAGCCCCGCAGGGGGCGCAGGCATAAAGCCTGGGGCTTCAGCCCCCGAGTATCTGAAGCTCGCCAGTGAGGGTCTCTATTCGGGGAAGCCGATCCGAATGCCTCGCGACGACGAGTAGGGGCGTTCACCCACCGGGTTAAGGTGAAAGCGGCGGCGTAGGGGTCCTCATCACCCCGGCCCTAGCGGCAAAAGACCCTTTGTTTGTAGGGCTTTGGTACAGCACGGCATCGAAGAAGCGTCCAATTCGTGTCTCCGGCACCGATGTCTCGCCGCCTCCTCGCGAGGCGGCGAGACAGAGCGCCGCAAGGATAAAGCTCCCCCCCATTCCGACGCTCGCGGTCCCGAGCACGTCGCCGCCTGCTGATCTTACTCCGGTAGGAGTGGTCTACTCAGTCGTGCAGCAGGAAGACATCGACCGACCAGGATCTCCTGCCGTCGACAAGTTGGACAGTGCCGCGGTAGCGGAATTGGTTCCCGTAGCGGTCTCGCGATCGGGATTCCCGGTATACGAGCCCAATCTCCTCAACGCGCTGCCCCAGGGAAGCCAGCTCTTCAGGCTGTGAGACTCCGTCGTGATTCGCATCCACCCACAGGAGGAGGGAAGAGAAGATGGCATCCCGGTCATCGAGCACACCGTCGCCGTTGCCGCCATTCTCCGGTCGATCGTAGGCGGCCAAAGCCGCGTAGCCGTTAGGTGGCCTCGCGTCCAAGTATTGCTCAGTGTAATTTCCGAAAAGCTCGCCGCCGTTGTCGATGTGTCCGTTGTGGTTTCGATCCAGGACCACGAAAGCCCAAGAGGAGCCCGGAGCCGGCCAGGAGTTGCGCTCGGCGGTACCATCCCGGTTCACATCAAAACGCACACCGCCCGCGAGGTCTGTCATTTCCAGGCGCCGCTCATCCAAGGCTATCAAAACAGGGCAGTTCTCTTCAGGAATGCCAGGATCTACCACCGGCTTCTCCCATTCGGTACAGCCTGAGCAGGTCACACTAGTCGTTGGAACAAACGACCAGAAAATCAACGTATTGGAAGGACTGGAAGTGAATGCTGGACCTGAAGCTCCAAGGGTAATTGAAAACGTGCAGTTGACGGCCGCGCACTGCGTAAATGCACAGGCGGTCGTACCCTGGCAGGAAGCTCCGGCTTGGAGGTTCAGCGCGTTTGCCAGTGTTCCTCCAACTGGCCTGAAATCCTTGGCGCCGACGTGATATCCACTCGTTGTGCCGCCTTGGTCATAGCACAGAGTCTCTTCTATACTAGGATGGCATATGGATTGACAGTCGGAGCTACAGCTACAGCTGGCATCAACCTTAGAATAGGATTGGTGGAAGTAGTCCCCAACGTGCCGTTCATATCCATGAAACTCCCAAGGCGCCGTAAAAGGGTACTTGGTGTAGACATTGCAGACCGGATAGGGAAAGGAGGTCTTGCCGCCTGGCAAGGCGTCCAGCAGATCTCCCTCCTGCTTACTTTCGGGTGGAATTTGCTCTGCAAGAGCCAGCGTTACTCGATCGAGAACTTTGTCGAGACATTGAAATGTGAGAACGGACGGAACGGGAGTCGAGCCCCCCATCCACCAGAACGCCGCCCTATAATCCTTATGCTTACCTTCGAGCGTGAGGGACACCCTGTAGGTTGTTACGGCACGGAGGAGCGAGAGTGCAGGCTGATCCGCCTTGGCAACTTCGACGAATTCCCTGACATTGTAGCGCAGCCAAAGCTTCAGATCCGGATCCTGAAAGGCCGGCTCCCATTTCATCATGTAGCCAAGGGAAGCGGTTTTACTAGATTCGTGTGTGGTTCCATCTCTAAGGATCTCCTCGTGATGTACGCCGGTCACGTCGATATGCTCCGGTTGGCCAAACGAAACCAACTCGCTGAGCTTGAGATCCCAAGCTTCGGGCACATAG
This sequence comes from Acidobacteriota bacterium, assembly GCA_003223675.1. Lineage (GTDB taxonomy): Bacteria > Acidobacteriota > Thermoanaerobaculia > Multivoradales > UBA5704 > DATARR01. Next base: position 11,502 of record QHVW01000342.1, on the reverse strand, counting down.
AAAGTCTTGAAGTCGCTGACCTGAATGCTGATTTTATGGCTCTCATTGCGTCCATAGGTCTCCATGAGGTGGTAGGAGAGACGGATAGCCTTCTCGAAGCACTCAGGCCGACCGCCTTTGATACCTTCCAATACCTGATGCACCTCAGGAGACATCGGCAGCAACTCCTTTCCGGGTATGATTGGAGTCCAGGCCTTCTCTTCCTGCGCATTTTTTTCTGCTTGAGTCCCGACTGGCGCCTCGGGAGGCTGCTTGCCGGCCGCAGAGATCGAGCCGTTCGCCGCCAGGCCTGTGAGAAGGAATAGCGCCGGAGCCAGCCAGCGCAAAAGCGACCTGGTCGAGCGTGAGCTTGACATTGAGAATCTCCTTTGGCGGTTCATCTCTGGCCAATGGCCGATCCATTCATCGTCATGGGGCGACTACGCTGCCAGAAGTCCCCCTTCTAGTTGCTCGATTGATTATACACGCCGGCAAGGTATCAAGCGCTAGTGAAAAGAGTCGCGCCGAAGGGGAGGGTCCTCATCACCCCGGCCCTCGCCACAGAAGCTCTTTGTTTGGCATGACTTAGCTCGACAGGGAGCGTGGCCTGTGTCTCTCGTGTGTCTTCCACCGGGAAAAAGGGGCTTTTTACGCCCTCTCCACCGGCACCACCGCCTTGAGCTCCTCCGCCACGAGCCGGGCGAAGAAACGTAGGAACAGCAGAAGGACGGATCTCTCCGCCTCGCCCAGGCCGGCATCTCCCGGGACCGCGGCCTCGCCGGAGGGTGCCGGCCGCCAGTCCCGCGGCTGCCGGTCCTCCACCGCGTCGAGGGCATCCTGGAGGTCGTGGAGATCGAAGCCCATGCCGGCCAGTATCTTCCGGAGGCGGGCGAAGCTCGGCTCGTTGAGCCCGTTCTCGTAGCTGTAGAACCGCTGATGGCTCATCCCCAACCGGCGCCCCAGCTCGACACGGTTGACGTCGAGGCGGGTCCGCAGGAGCTTCAGGGCCTGCGGCAGGTTGCCGCGGTCCGCGACCCTGGGAATCCTCTGATTACCCAACCTTGAGCTCCCGCAGGGCCCGGCGCACGGATTCCTGGATCTTCTGGTCAATCTCCTCGGCCGTGAGGCCGCTGGCCGGCGGAGCCGGCGGCTCCGGAGGCGGCTGCATGTCCCGCAGGAGCGTCCGGATCGCCCGGAAGGACTCGGAGGGGGAATCCGAGCGCCGCGGGTAGGCCAGCTCGAAGAATTCCCACGGCTCCAGCCCCATGGCCCTCGCGATCGCGAGGACGTGCTCCATCTTGAGCTCGATCGTCCCGGAGAAGATGCGGCTGACGTAGCTGGGCGTGAGCCCGAGCCGCCGCTCGATCTCCCGGTTGGTCAGGCCGAGCAGGCGGATGGACGTACGAAGGACGTTCAGCAGCCGGTCGACTTCCTCTTTGTCACTCATACGGAAAGCGTACTCCAAACGGGTAACCTGGCGCAAGGGGGCAGGACCAGACCCAGGTTGACAAGAATGTCCTTCCTGAGCTAGAAATCTCCAGGTCCAGCCGTCACGTCGGGCGGTGATTTCCGGCCGCGATGTGACGACGGCATTATCCAGAGAGGAGATTCGGATGAGCCAGAGCCCCGCCCAGCCTGTCACCGCCTTCACGCCCGAGTATCTCACGGCCCTCCGGGAGCGCGACGAGCCGGTCAGCGCGGCCGATCCCGACATCGTCGGACCGTGGCGGATCTGGGAGCGCGAGGACATGTTCCACATCTTCCGCGAGTGGGAGCGGTTCGAGACGGGCCATCAGCCGGTCGCCTCCTTCAAGCACCGCGAAGATGCTCTCCTGTTCATCACGGCTCTGCGCTCCTGTGGCAGACCCAGGATCTTCCGGGTCAACAACCCGGAAGCTCTCCCTCCAGAGGGGTACCGGATCGAGCGGGACGGAGAGCCCGTGGGATTCCTGAGCACGGACCGGGCCGAGCTCCTGGTCATCGCCCATGCGCTCGCGGCCGTCTCGCGGTCGCCGGTGGACCTGTCGGTCCTGCTCGAGCTGGCGGGGTCCGAGGTCCAGGAGATGGCCGGAGAGATCCTGGGGCAGAGCGTCTTCGCCGAAGAGGAGGAAAGCCGGTAAATTTAAGCGACCTCTTGGGGAGACCCCTCTCCCCAAAGAGACGAGGGGTCTCCCCAAAAAGACGACCCCTCTCCCCAAAAAGACGGAGCCTCGTCCGAAAGAGACGAGGGGTCTCCCCAAAAAGACGAGGCCTCGTCCAAAAGAGACGACCCCTCTCCCCAAAAAGACGAGGCCTCGTCCGAAAGAGACGAGGGGTCTCCCGAAAAAGACGAGGCCTCTCCCCAAGTGGACGAGCCTCTCCCCAAAAAAGACGGACATCTCCCCCAAAAGGCCGGACGGTTTTCAGCCCTTGCCGGCCCTCTCGTCCGAAGGGAGGGCCGTCTCGGCGATCGCGACGGGAGATCTCCCCAAAGCGACGCCCCGTCGTCCCAAAGAGACGAGGCCTCTCCCCAAAAGGACGGCCTTCTCCCCAAAAAGGACGGAGGTCTCCCCTCTTTCGCCCGAATCTATTGTTATGCTAGGATCTCATAATCATGAAAGCTCTTTCCGGGCGTCCCCTTCGTCCCGCGCTCCGGCCTGGCTTCGCCTTCCTGCTGGCTGTAGTCTTGGCCGGCGGGGCCGCCCGGGCCGCCACGTTCACGGTCACGAATCTGAACGACTCCGGGCCAGGTAGTCTCCGGCAGGCCGTCCTCGACGCCAACGCGTCCGCTGGTGCCGACGACGTCGTCTTCGCGCCTGGGGTCACGGGCACGATCGCGCTCACTTTCGCCTCGGGCGAGATTCCGATCACGGATTCTCTGTTCATCCACGGTCCCGGGGCCGCGGCGCTCAAGGTGGACGCCAATTTTCACTGCCGGATCTTCCACGTCGAGAGCCCCGCGGCGACACCCATCGACGTCACCCTGTCCGGGCTGACGCTGACCCGGGGGTTTGCGGCCGCCATTACGATTGGCGGGGCTGTCTACTCGAACGGCGAGAACCTCACGATCCGCAACAGCGTGATCTCGGACAGCACGGCCGGTGTTTTCGAAGACGCCTCGGGGATAGGATGTGGCGGCAACGTCGGCTTCGGGGGCGGCAGCGGGGCGACTCTCCAGATCGCGGACAGCACGCTGACGGGCGGCAACGCCGCTGGCTTCGGCATGTCGTCCGGCGGCAATCTCTGCATGATCGGGGGAAAGCTCATTCTGGAGCGGAGCACCGTCTCCGGCGGCGAAGCCACCAACGGCGGCGGCCTCTCTCTCCAAGCCTTGACGGAGGACAGCACGATCTCCTCCTCGACGATCTCGGGCAACCAGGGCGACACCACCGGTGGAGGGATCGCCCTCACCGGTTCTCCAGGGGTGACCGTGACGATCGATTCGAGCACGATTTCCGGCAACACCGCCGGTCTCTCGGGCACCGGTCCAGGGATCGGCGTTGGCGGGGGGGTGTACCTCGCCAACGGAAACCTGCGGATCGTCAACAGCACGGTCTCGGGCAACCTTGCGACCCGATGGGGCGGCGGGATTTCCGCCCAAGGCTCGCTGCTCCTGCGCCTGACGACGGTCACGGGCAACACGGCCAACGTGGACGGCGGCAGCATCCTGGTGTACCCGACTCCGCCCGAGCTCGATCATGCGATCGTGGCGAACGGTACCCCCGAGGATCTGGCTCCCGTTCCAGGTCTGGGGAGCGCTCTCCCCTTGACCGTCACGGCCAACTACAGCCTGGTCGAGGCTCCGGGGAGCGTGCTCCTGGCGGGGGCCCACAACCTCGTCGGGGTGGATCCTCTCCTCGGGCCGCTGGCCAACAACGGCGGCCCGACGCTGACGCATCTGCCGCTCCCCGGCAGCCCGGTGATCGACGCCGGCGATCCCGCGATCCCGAGCCCGCCGCCGACCGACCAGCGCGGCTTCCAGCGGATCATCGGCGCGGCGGTCGACCTGGGCGCGGTCGAGGTGGGAGGGGCGATCGTCGAGGCGCCCACGCTTTCGCCGTGGGGGATCGCCGTCCTCTCGACGCTGCTGCTCGGAGCGGGGGTGTGGCGGTTGCGGCGGCCGGCTTCAGGGATTCCGTAGGTCGACTCAGCCCTCGCCGCTCTTGCCGTGCCCCTCGTCCGGATCGTGGGCCATCTCGTCGATGGCCACCGCGAGCGCCAGGATGAGGCCGTCGTCCTCGCCCGGAGCGGTCTCGATCCCATAGGTGTCCCGGATGGTGAGCCAGTGCTTGGAGATGTGGGCCACGGTCTGGGAGCCGCGCCGGATCTCGTACTCGTGGTCGAGGATGTTCCCCTGGGCCACGAGGTCGCCTCCCCCTTCCACGTCGACGGTGAATTTGTCGCGGAAGGGGGAGATCCACGCCTTGCGGATGGTCGCGATCGTGTCACCTCCGCGCAGGATCTTCATGCTGTCGCGCAGGGCGAGCTTCTTCTCGCGGATCGTCGCCACCTCGTTCCCCCGCAGGTCCTCGATCACGAAGGTCTCGCGGATGCGAAAGACCTTCCCGTCCACCTTGTAGACCGGCTCCCCCCGCTCGTCCTCGATCGTGTAGTCCTCGCCGATCGAGAGCAGCCGCTGCCGCATCTTGTAGCGCGCCATGGTTCGTTCCTCCCGGGGAGGAGGCCTTGCAAATCCGCGGCCCGGGCTCACCGGAAGTACGGCGCGACGTTCCCCGCGATGGTCTTGAATTCGTCGTCGGTGAGCGGCACGGTGGTGCGGAAGGTCAGCCAGCTCTGGCGCGGCATCGGGGGCCCGAGGTCGGTGCCGAACAGGACGCGGGGGAGCCCGACCTGCCGGATGCGCTTGGCGAAGGTCCGCAGGGTCTCGGCGGACTGCTCGTCGGCCACGGTCGCCACGTCGAAGTAAAGGTTTTTGGTCCGCGGATCGCCCGCGGTGATGGCGTCCGCGTAGACCGCCAGGGCCTCGTCGGTATAGCCGGGGCCGCCACCGGCGAAGTGGGCGATCTGCACCGGGATGTCCGGAGCCGCCGGGAGGAGCTTGTCGAGGAAAATCTGGGCGTCCTCGCGGCCGTACCTTTTATCCAGCGTCCACAGGTGGGCCACGATCGCCAGGTGGTGGGCGTTGGCGGCGGCGAAGACCTTGCGGAGCCTCTCGACGTGCTCCGGATTCCGCACGTCCACCCCCGAGTTGCCGAAGTGGAGCTTGATTCCCTTGACCTGGGGGATCTTCGCGCAGCGGTCGATCTCCTGGAGGGCGTAGTCCTTCAGCGGGTTGAAGCTGCAGAAGACCACCAGGCGGCCGGGGTAGCGCGCCGCCTGCTGCGCGGTCCAGTCGTTCTCGGCCCGGACGTTGGCGTATTCGTCCCCCGCGGCCTTGGGCATCAGGGGGCTGCCGAACCAGTAGGCGGTGGAGAGCACGGCGGCGCGCCGGATGCCGGCCTCGTCCAGAACGGCGATGAGGTCGTCGGCCGAGCGCGGCTCGCGGATCCGGGGCCCGGGGAACGTGGGGGTCTCGGCGGCGATCCGCCAGATGCCGTCCCCGCCTTTTCTCACCGAGAACAGCGCCTGTCCGAAGTGCTTGGCGGCGGCCCCCTCGCCGCGGGTGAGGTAGGCGGCGACGTGGCCGGCGGAGCCTTCGGTTCCATAGGCGACCGGCGTGACGCGGTAGGGCCGGGCGAACAGCTCGGAGAGGAATTTGGCGACCTCGTCGCGCCCCTGGATCCAGTGGGGATCTCGCGAGTCGAGCACCACGCTGTCCTCCGTGAAGAGGGGGGAGAGGGCCTGCTTGTCGTTCCACCCCTTCTCCATCGCGCGGAACAGGCGGTTGAGGTCGTCCGGCAGCGCGACGGCCGGGAGGAGCGGATCGTTGGCCAGCTTCGCCGAGGCCGGGCTCAGCAGGTGCTCGTGGTGATCGGCCAGCGGCACGATGGAGCCACCGGGGGTTTCGCCAAAGACAGGGAGGGCCAGGGCCGCCGCCAGGGCGACGGCCAACAGGGAAAACCGTTTCATAAAAAATCTCCTAGTCGTACCGCATCGCGATCAGGGGGTCCACGCGCGCCGCGTGGCGGGCGGGGAGGTAGCAGGCGATCCAGGAGACGGCGGTGAGCAGCAGGGCGAGGCTCAGGAACGTCCCCACGAGCACCCGCGCGAGCCCCTGCCGGATCACCAGCCAGAGCACGTCCCCCGCCCGCGCGCCCAGGGCCATGCGGACACCGATCTCGTTCTGGCGCTGGGCCACGGAGTGGGACATCACGCCGTAGATGCCGACCGCCGCCAGGGTGAGGGCCAGCAGGGCGAAGGCGCCGAGCAGCAGGGTGCCGAAGCGCGTCCGCGCCATGGACTCGGAGATCCAGCCCGCCATGGTGCGGACGTCCGCCACGGGCAGGTCCTTGTCGATCGCCTGGATCGCGCGCCGGGCCGGGGCCGCCAGGTCCTCCGGATCGCCCTGAGTGCGCAGGACGAGCGTCATGGAGCTGTAGGAGAGCTGCGGGGGCGTCCAGTAGACCATGGGCCGGAGATCCCCTTCCAGCTTGGCGTAGCGGGCGTCGCCGACCACGCCGATGATCTCGGTCGGGGCCGGATTGTCGCTCATCACCACGGTGATGCGCTTGCCCACCGGGTTTTCGCCCGGAAAGTAGACGCGGGCCATCGCCTGGTTGACCACGCACACCTTGCGGTCCTCCGCCGCCTCCTGGGGGGTGAACGTGCGCCCGGCGAGGAGGGGAATCTTCATGGTGCGGAAGTACTCCTCGTCGACCACGCGCACGTCGGTGCCGAGATGCTCGCCGGGAGGCGGAGTGGGCCTGCCCTCGATGGTGAACGAGGTGGCGGTGCCGAGGCTGGCGAAGGGGAGCTCGCTGATGGCGCTGGCCGACCGCACCCCGGGTAGCGTCCGCAGGCTGGCGACGGCCTGGCGGAAGAAGGCGCCGGCCTTGGCGTCGTCCGGGTACCTCACCGAGGGCAGGGCCACGCGCAGGGTCAGGAGGTTTTCGGCGTCGAAGCCGGGGTCGACGGCCTGGAGGCGGACGAAGCTGCGCGCCATCAGCCCGGCGCCGACCAGCAGCACGAGCGCCAGCCCGACCTCGGCGGCGATGAGGGCGTCGCGCAGGCGCCGCCCCCGGGAGCTCCCCGCGTTGCCCCGGCTCGACTCCTTCAGGGATTCGTTCAGCTTCACGCGCGACGCTTCGAGCGCGGGCGCGAGGCCGAAGAGGATGCCGGTCAGGAGCGAGGCGGCCAGGGTGAACGCCAGCACGGGCAGGTCGAGGCCGACCTCGCCCGCGCCGATCAGGCTCTCGGGGCTGAGCGCGACCAGGGCCCGCACGCTCCAGAGGGCGAGCAGCAGGCCGAGCGTGCCGCCGAGCAGGGAGAGCAGGACGCTCTCGGTCAGGAGCTGGCGGATGATGCGGCGGCGGCCCGCGCCCATCGCCGAGCGGATGGCGATCTCCTTGTGCCTCCCCGCGGCGCGGGCCAGCAGCAGGTTGGCGACGTTGACGCAGGCGATGAGGAGCACGAACCCCACCGCGCCGAGCAGCACCAGCAGCGCCGGCTTGATCTCCCCCGCCAACTGGTCGCGCAGCGGCACGAGGGTGATCCCCCACCCCTTGTCGTAGTCCGGGTACTGGCCTTCCAGGCGGCTCGCGATGGTGGCCATCTCCGCCTGCGCCTTGTCGAGCGGGACGCCGGGCGCGAGGCGGGCCACCGCCTGGGCGAAGCGTCCGGACTTGGTGCGGTCGCTGTAGGGCGCGAGCGACATCGGCAGCCAGAGGTCGGCGGGCCTGCTGGAGCGCGAATTCTCCTTGACGAACCATTTGAAGCCGTCGGGCATGACCCCGACGATGCTCATCGGGCGGCCGTTGAGGGAGATGGTGCGGCCGATCACGTCCGGCGCGCCGCCGAACCGGCGCTGCCACAGGCCGTGGCTGATCACCGTGACGACCGCGCGCTTCCCCGCCTTCGCGTCCTCCGCGGTGAAGGCGCGGCCGAGCTCCGGGCTGACGCCGAGCAGCGCGAAGAGGTTGGAGGTCACGAGCTGGGCCGGCACCTCCTCGGGCTCGCCCACGCCCGTGAGGCTGAGCGGCTGATCGAGGAAGACGGCCATCTCGTCGAAGGATTTCGCCTGCTCCCGCCAGTCGAGGAAGTTCGCGGGGCTGATGACGTTGTGCCTCCCCGGCTGCGCGTGGTTGTTCTCCCACACCACGACGACCCTGCCGGCGTGGCGGTACGGCAGCGGGCGCAGCAGGACCGCCTCCACGACGCTGAAGATGGCCGTGTTGGCGCCCACGCCGAGCGCCAGCGTGAGGGCCGCGACCGCCGTGAAGCCGGGGCGCTTGGCGAGCATGCGCCCGGCGTAGCGGACGTCCTGCAAAAAGGTTTCGAGCAGGCCGCCGCCGCGCACCTCGTAGGCCCGCTCGCGGACGCTGTCGAAGTTGCCGAAGGTGCGCAGGGCGGCCCGGCGGGCCTCCTCGGGCGCCATGCCGCGTCCGACGTTCGCCTCCGTCTCCATTTCGAGATGCAGGCGGAGCTCCTCGTCGATGTCGCCGATGACGGCTTCGCGCCCGCGCAGCGCGCGCAGCCGTGCCGAGAGAACGTTGAGCAGTCTCATGGCCGCGAATCCCTCCTCAACTTGGCCTCAGGTGGCCTGCCGGACCTTGGCGATGGCGAGCGCCAGGCGGTCCCAGCTCGCCTCCTCGACCTCGAGCTGGGCCCGTCCGACCTTGGTGAGCGTGTAGAGCTTGACGCGGCGGCCGGTCTCCCCCTTCTCCCACTGGGAGGAGACCCAACCGCGCTGCTCGATACGGTAGAGCGCCGGGTAGAGCGATCCCTGCTCCACCTCCAGCATCTCGCCCGATATCTGCCGGATGCGCTGGATGATCCCGTAGCCGTGCAAAGGCCCCAGCGAGACCGCCTTCAGGATGAGCATGTCGAGCGTCCCCTGCAGCAGGTCCGCCTTCTGATCGGTTTTCTGTTTTGCCACTACGCCTCCCCTGATACCTAGAACGTCGAGGCAATGGTAGGGGGAGGTTGCCTAGGATGTCAAGGTATGGAATCAAAGAAAGGACCTCAAGGACAGGAGACCTCGTCCTTGCAGTCCTTGGAGTCCTTTGGGTCCTTTCTGTCCCTTGGGATATGATCCAGGAATCGTTAAGCAGCTAACCATTCCTAGGAGGTGTCCCCGATGACGCAGAGAGGCTGGAGCATCCTGATGGGCTGTGTGGTGGTTGGAGCTTTGCTGGCGGGGAGCGCCGCGGCGGCGCCGGTTCCGGCAGGGCAGCAGTGCAGCTTGGCAACGCCGGCGCCGATCTTCGTGCAGACGCTTCACCCGGAGTGCTGCACGACCATCAGCTCGACGACGACGGAGGCGACCTGCGATTCGGTGTCGTACTCCGCGGACCGCTGTGAGCAGTACAACGGCGGCAACCAGTGCGCCTGGACCTGCCATTGCTGCAAGCCCCTGAGCAGTAGTTACAGCTACGCCTACTGCGGCCAGTTCGACTCCCTGGGAGCCGCCCGCTGCAACGCCGTCTGGCAGGGCACCGCCTGCACCTGGACCTGCCGGTAGGAAGGACCTCAAGGACCAAAAGGACCTCAAGGACAAAAAGGACAGGCTCCTTCCTCGTCCTTGCAGTCCTTTGGGTCCTTTATGTCCTTTGGGTCCTTGGTTCTTTCTCCTACGACGTCCGGCTCACGTACCGCTCCCGCTCGCCGACCAATCCGCGGGCGGGCACGCGCTGTAGCGGGCAATTCCAATTCGGCGTGAGTTTTGCAAATCTCTATAAAGCTGGAGAGGGCCGGCGGCACGCCCCCCTCTCGGTTCATCCGTTCCCGCCACGAAGGTCTCTGGCTCCAGAGTCGTTCGAGGAGAAACAACCACACATAGGAGCACATCATGAATCCTCACCTCGCAAGGCTCCTCCCTGCGCGCGCTCCGCGATCCTTCCCCCTCCTGCTGGCCGCGATCCTGCTCTCCGTCTCCCTGCCGGCCGCCGCGACCGACTTCTTCGCCTCTCCCGGCGGCTCATCCTCTGGCGACGGCAGCCTCGCCAACCCGTGGGACCTGGCGACCGCGCTCGCCGGCCCCGCCTCCGTCCTGCCCGGCGACACGATCTGGCTGCGGGGCGGCACCTATCACGGCACCTTCACCAGCAAGCTCAGCGGCACGTCCATCGCGCCGATCACCGTCCGCCGGTTCCGCAACGAGCGGGCGACCCTCGACGGCGGGAGCGCCGGGTTCAACAACCCCGTCCTGTACGTCCAAGGCCAGTACACCTGGTTCTGGGGCTTCGAGATCATGACCTCGGATACGAGCCGCGTGAGCCAGCAGTCCGGCTCGTCCCCGACCGACCTCAGCCTGGGTGGAGGCATCGGAACCGATCAGACCACGAATCATCCCGGCCTCAAATTCATCAACCTGATCGTTCACGACACGCAGGACAACGGATTCTGGAAGCAGGCGGTCAACGCCGAGATCAACGGTTGCCTGTTCTATTACAACGGCTGGTCGGGGACGGACCGCGGGCATGGCCACGGGATCTACGCTCAGAACGACACGGGGAGCACCATGCGGATCATCGACAACATCCTCTTCCAGCAGTTCGACAAGGGGATCCAGATCTACGGCTCCGCGACCGCCCCGCTCAACAACATGGACCTCGAAGGCAACACCGCTTTCCAGAACGGTTACATGGTCTCGCCACAGGATTCGAACAACGTCGAGATCGGCGGCGGGCAGACGGCGCAGAACCCGACGCTGCTCAACAATTACTCTTACTATTCAAACCTGGGCAAGGACGACATCGGCTACAGCCCGACGACGGGGACGGCGAACCTGGTCTACAAGAACAATTACGCCGCCTCGGGCAACGACTGGCCGATGCTGCTCCAGGGGGCGTCCAACCCGACGATCACCGGCAACACCTTCCGCGGGCACTCCGGCGGCTTCAGCTCGACCTACTGCTCGACCAACACCTGCTATCTCGGCAGCCCGCCGCCGAGCGCTCCCAACGCCGTCTTCGTGCGCCCCAACCAGCATGAGGCGGGGCGCGCCAACATCACGGTCTACAACTGGTCGCACGCCTCGACCGTGGACGCCGACGTCTCCGCGGTGCTGCAGACGGGGGACACCTACGAGGTCCACAACGCGCAGAACTACTTCGGCGCGGCGGTCCTCTCCGGGGTCTACAGCGGCTCGCCCCTCCACCTGCCGATGACCGGGCTCGCCTCGGCCGCGCCGGTGGGCTGGCCCACTCCGGCGGCGACGGGGCCGGAATTCAACGCCTTCGTCCTCCTGCGGACGGGCACCAACGGCGGCGCTCCGGCGGCGCACTTCAGCGTCGCGCCGTCGGCACCCGCGGCGGGGCAGACGGTGAGCTTCGTCGACACCTCGGACAACACGCCCACCTCCTGGTCCTGGAATTTCGGCGATCCGGGCTCGGGGTCGGCGAACACCTCGACCCAGGAGAGCCCGACCCACGTCTACGCCACCGCGGGCCACTACTCCGTCTCGCTCACGGTGAGCAACGCCTA
>QHVW01000524.1 GCA_003223675.1 Acidobacteriota bacterium | reverse complement strand
GATCCGCAGCTCCGTTTCGAGGCGCTCTGAGGGGGTATCTCAAAGAGACCCTCTCCGAGGATCCTCCAAGCACACGACGGGACGGAGAAAGCCCGCGCTCGCGCCCTCGCGGTGCACGGCTTGCCGGACAAGGGGGCGATGGGACCGCCCCTCTCGGGGGCGCGACCGCCCCTTTCGAGGGTGCGACCAGCCCCAAAGAGGGACGCTACCCAGGCGCCTTGTCGGCTTAGCTCGCCGAAAAGATCGTGGTATGATCTCCGGCCGTGCCGAATTGGCACTCGTTCCAATCATGAACCGACCCCGCAACCCCTCCGCCCTGCTGCTAGCCGTCGCCTTCGCGGCGTTCCAGTTGCTCGCGACGGCGCCGCTGTTCCATGCCGAGTGCGAGACCGTGCAGGCGGTGGTCACGGCGCAGCACCAGCGCGAGGCCCCGGCTTTTCGCGGAGAGCCCGCCGGGCTCCCGCGGAGCACGGACGAATGCCCGATCTGCATGCTCTCGGGGCTCTCGGTGGTCCTCTCGCCCCAACTGGCGGTCTCCGCCCCCGCCCTCCTCATGACCGAGCCCCTCCCGCCGGCCGATCCCGCCGCGCGGGCCCTCCCCTGCCAGAGCCTCGGCAGCCGCGCTCCTCCCGCCGTTTCGTAGCGGTCCCCGTCTCTCCTTTTCCGCAGTAACCCCGGAGAGAGCTCCAGGAGGGCTCTGTGAAACGATTTTGGATCGGTATTTTCGTTACCGCGCTCGGTTGCACCGTTCTCGTGCCGCCTGCCCGGGCCCAGGCCAATGCGCCGGCGCCGCTGCGCCTTTCCCGCCGCGAGGCGATCGCGGAGGCGCTCGCCCGCAATCCGGGCCTCCTCGCCTCCAGGGAGCAGGTCGAGCAGGCGCGCGCCCAGGTGGTCATCGACACCGCCTTCCCCGATCCCACGCTGGCCGCGGACGTCGCGGGCCAGAGCCATCCCCTGAATCCGGGATCGGGCAACGCGAACGACGTCGGCTTCGGAGTGACCTTCCCGTTCCCGGGCAAGCGCCGGCTGAAGGGGGACGTCTCGAAGGCCGCTCTGAGCGCCGCCGAATTCACGCTCGCCCAACTCCGCCAGCAGGTCGGCTCCCAGGCGGCCCAGGCGTACGACGCCATCCTGGTGGCGCTCCGCCATCGCGACGACCTGACGCAGGGCAAGGAGCTGTCGCTCGACTTTCTGAGCAAGACGCAGGCGCGGTTCCTGGCCGGCACGGTCCCCAAGGTGGACGTGGTCAAGGCGCAGGTGGATGTGGCCCAGGCGGACAACGACCTGATCGCCAATGAGCGGGCGCTCACCACGGCGTACGCCTCCCTGAACCGCATCCTGGGACGGCCCGGCGGCGCGCCCATCGAATGTACGGACAGCCTGGAGGTCCCCGCCTCGCTCGCCGAGCTCGAAGCGCTGGAGAAGCTGGCGCTCGCCTCGCGCCCGGAGCTGAAGAGCCTGGAGGTGCAGCGCAAGGGGGCCGAGGCCGCCACCCGGCTGGCCCGCCAGTACTGGGCGCCGGACATCAACGTCACCTTCAGCCGCAACGCCCAGCAGGGGAGCCCCACCACCTACACCACCGGCATCGGGCTCGGCTTCCCGATCTTCCTCCGCCAACACCTGCAGGGGGAGGTCGCCGCCGCCATCCACCGGGAGCAGGAGCTGGCCGCCAACGTGGCCGACGTCACGGCCCAGATCGGGCTGGACGTCCGCTCCAACTACGCCACCGCCTCGACCTCGCTCCGCCAGGCGATCTTCCTGCGCGACGAATTGCTGCCGGAGGCGCGCGAGGTCTATCGCGTCGCCTCGGTGAGCTATGGGCTGGGCGGCACCTCCGCCCTCGATCTGCTCGACGCCAAGCGGACCCTGCTCCGTCAGGAGCCCATCCATGAGAGACCTCGTCCGACCCGCGACGGCGGCGCTCGCCGCCCTGGCCCTGTCGCTCCTCACGGCCGCGTGCGCCCGGCATGCCGAGAAGGCGGCCGATCCATCGGCACCAGAGACCGCGGTGGCCAAGCCCCGGAATCTCACCCTCGACCCGGCGCAGCGCCAGAAAATCCGCCTGGAGAAGGTCGCGCTGTCCTCGTTCCATCGCACCATCGAGACCACCGGCACCGTGGCGTTCGATCAGAACCGGGCCACCCAGGTACTGGCGCCGATCTCAGGGCCGGTGTCGCGCATCCTGGCCGAGATCGGCGCGCGCGTGGGCCGCGGCCAGAGCCTGGCCACCGTGGCCTCGCCCGATTTCGCGGCCGACGTCAGCGCCCTGCGCAAAGCCGAGGCCACCGCCAAGAACGCCCGCCGGGTGGCCGACCTCGACGCCCAGCTCTGGAAGAACGACGCCATCGCCCGGCGCGACCTGGAGCAGGCCCAGACCGACGCCGTGGCCGCCGAGGCGGACCGCGACGCCGCCCTGCAACAGCTTCGCGATCTGGGGGTGGACGGCAGGACCATCAGCGACATCCAGGCGAACCGCCCCACCACCGCCATGGCCGGCGCCGCCATCCGCTCGCCCATCGCCGGCACCGTGGTCGAAAGGCTGATCACTCCGGGCCAGCTCCTCCAGGCCGGCACCACCCCCTGCTTCACGGTGGCCGACCTCTCGACGGTGTGGGTGATGGCGAACGTCTTCGAGTCCGACCTGCCGTTCGTGGCCCCGGGGGATACGGCCCGGGTGACGACTGGCGGTCCCGGCCCGGCCATCCAGGGGAAGGTGGACTACATCGCCGCGATCGTCGATCCCAACACCCGCGCGGTCGCGGTGCGCATCGTGGCGCCGAATCCGAACGAGGTCCTGAAGCGGGACCTCTACGTGCGGACCGCGATCGAGTCGCGCCGTGAGAGCACGGGGCTGCTGGTGCCCGTCTCCGCGGTGCTGCGCGACGACGAGAACCTGCCGTTCGTCTTCATCGCCGATCCCGACGGGAGCTTCGCCCGCCGCCGCGTCCAGATCGGCGCGCGGGTGGGGGACCGCCAGGAGATCACCTCCGGCCTCGCGGCCGGGGAGACCCTCGTCGTGGAGGGCGGGCTGTTCCTGCAGTTCGCGGAAAACCAATGAGCGAGCCCATCCCGCATACTCCAACGAACCCCTCGATGATCCACCGGATCGTCGCGGCCTCCCTGCGCCAGCGCTTCCTGCTCGGCCTCGCGGCCCTGCTGCTGATCGGCGGCGGCATCTGGTCGTTCAAGCGGCTGCCGGTCGACGCCTACCCCGACCTGTCGCCGCCACAGGTGGAGATCGTCACCCAGTGGGAAGGGCACGCGGCCGAGGAGATCGAACGACTGATCACCGTGCCCATCGAGGTCGAGATGAACGGCCTGCCGGGATTGACGGTGGCGCGCTCGATCTCGCTCTACGGCCTCTCCTCCGTCACCCTCACCTTCAACCAGGGGACGGACCGCTACTTCGCCCGCCAGCAGGTGTTCGAAAGACTGCCCGACGCCGCGCTGCCGGAGGGCGTCACGCCGTCGGTCTCGCCACTCTTCTCCCCCTCGGGGCTGATCTACCGCTATGTGCTGGACAGCCCGGACCGCTCCGCCATGGAGCTCAAGGTCCTGGAGGACTGGGTGATCGAGCGCGCCTACAAGTCGGTGCCGGGGGTGGCGGACGACTCCGGCCTCGGCGGCCCGACCATGCAGTACCAGGTGCTCCTCGATCCGGCGAAGACCGCCGCCGTGGGGCTCTCGGTGCCCGCGGTGGTCGCCGCCCTGGCGGCCAACAACAGCAACGCCGGCGGCGGCTTCTACTCGCAGGGGGGGCAGTTCTACTACGTGCGCGGGCTCGGCCGCGTCATCACCCCCGAGGACATCGGCAACGTCGTGCTCGCCGTCCACAACGGCATCCCGGTGCTGGTGAAGGACGTCGGCCAGGTGGTGATCGGCCAGGCGCCGCGCCTCGGCCAGTTCGGCTACCAGGATCGCGACGAGGCGGTCGAGGGGGTCGTGCTGATGCGCACCGGCGAGCAGGCCCAGGTGGTGCTCGACCGCATCGAGCGCAAGACCCGGGAGCTCAA
>QHVW01000341.1 GCA_003223675.1 Acidobacteriota bacterium | reverse complement strand
GTACCAGCTCCGGGGGATCACCCAGGTGCCGGTCAACGAGAAGAAGGGGGTCACCTTCGCCCGCGGCCTGCGCTCCATCCTGCGGCACGACCCGGACAAGGTGATGGTGGGCGAGATCCGCGACGAGGAGACGGCGCAGATCGCCATCCAGTCGGCCCTCACCGGCCACCTGGTGTTCACCACGGTGCACGCCAACAACGTGGTGGACGTGATCGGCCGCTTCCTCAACATGAACGTCGACCTCTACAACTTCGTGTCGGCGCTCAACTGCGTGCTGGCGCAGCGCCTGGTGCGCAAGATCTGCAGCCACTGCAAGCAGCCGTCGCCGCTCTCCAACCAGAATCTGGAGGAGAGCGGGCTCGACCCGGCGATGTATTCGGGTTTCACCTTCTACGAGGGGCGCGGGTGCATCGAGTGCAACGGCACGGGCTTTCATGGCCGCGTCGCCGTCTCCGAGCTGCTCGACCTCTCGGATCACATCCGGGAGCTGATCCTGGACCGCCGGCCCGCCTCGGAGATCAAACGGGCGGCCAAGGAAGAAGGAATGACCTTCCTGCGCGAGTCGGCGCTCGAGATGGTCTTCCGGGGAGTGACCACTCTGCGTGAGATCAACAAAGTTACCTTCGTGGATTGAGCGTCTGCTCGGGTTCGGTCCCATACCGTCGCCGCCGCACGTCTTCTCCCTGGACGAGGAGCGGCTGCGCTATGGGCATCTCGCGCGCGACCGCCACGGCTTCCGCCTGCGCGCCTACCGCGAGACCGAGCTGCCGCGCGATCCGTTCCAGCACGGCCCTCTGGGCGGGCCGCTGCGCGATCCCGCCGCCTTCCGGGACCTGGTGGCCGGGATGGTGAAGGCCATCCCCGGCGGCGTGCGCGAGGCCTCGCTCGTGCTGCCCGACGCCTGGCTGCGCGTCACCTTCACCGAGAGCGGCGACCTGCCGAAGGAGCCCGCGGCGCTCGACGAGGTGCTGCGCTGGAAGCTGCGGCGCCTGGTCCCCTTCCGCGTCGACGAGCTGCGGGTCGACGCCGCGGAGGTCTCCCCCGTGCCGGGTCAGGAGGAGCCGCGGCGGCTGCTGCTCGGCTTCGCCATCGAGCAGCTCCTGGCGCAGATCGAGGAGGCCTTCGCCGCCGTCGGCGTGCGCATCGGCAAGATCTCGTGCTCCAGCCTCTCCCTGCTCTCCGCCCTGCAGCCCGCTCCGGGCGGCGCCTTCTCGGCCCTCGTGCTGGTGGGCGACGAGGGGTACACCCTGATCTTCTCGCGCGGGGGCGAGCCGGTGCTCCACCGCTACAAGGGGTTCACCGGCAACCTGCCGGACGCGGCGCGGGCGGGCTTCGTCGGCCGCGACCTCAAGCTCACCCGCAACTTCCTCGACGAGCACTTCCCCGGCGCCACGCTGGGCTCGGTGCTGCTGCTCTCCCCCCCGGAGCTCGAGCCGGCCTGGCTCGACCGTCTGGAGGAGGGGCTCGGCCGGCCCGCCGCTCCGGTCGACGGCCGCCACCTGCCGCCGTTGCGCGCCGAGGAGCCCGGGGTGCCCCCCTGGCGGAGCCTCGCTCCCATGCTCGGTGCCGCCCGCCAGGAGGTCGCGTGAATCCGATGGCCCCCGAAGACGTCATGCCCGAGACCCCGGAGCTCCGCCCCCGCCCGGCCCCCGTGGGCGTGCTGGCGCCGCCCCCGGAGCGCGTGGAGCCGCTCAACCTCGCCCGCCGGCCGTTCCTCAACAGCCGGCCGGTGGTGCGGGTGGCGTTGCTGCTCTGGCTGCTGGGCCTGGCGCTCCTGCTGGTCAACCTCTGGCAATTCCTGGGCTACCGCGCGCGCTCGGCCGACAAGCGGAAGCAGATCGCCCAAAGCGAGGCCGGGATCGAGATCCAGCGGGCGGCGATGGCGCGGCTCCAGAAGACGCTCGACGGCTTCAATCTGGAGGCGCAGAACCAGAAGGTCGACTTCCTCAACAAGCAGATCGCGGAGCGCACCTTCTCCTGGAGCCGGCTCCTCGACCGCATCACCGAGAGGATGCCCAACGACGTGCGGCTGAACCGGCTCACCCCGTTGACCGGCGACAAGGCCGAGCGCCAGCTCCAGCGCGAGGGTGCCACGGGGGGCGCGCGCCGACCGGCCGGGGCGAGCGGCGACCTGGTGCCGTTGCTGATCACTGGCGAGTCCCGCAACGACGAAGCGCTGCTCTCATTCGTAGACAGTTTGTTCAAGCCCCCGTTCACGGACGCCAACCTGGCCCGTGAGGAGAGGGAGGAAGACGGGAAGACGTTGAAGTTCGAGATCTCCGTGCAATACCGCCCGGGCCCGCCGGCCGCCGCTGTCACGGCCCCGGGCGCCACGCCGGACACGGGCCCGGCGCCGAAGATCGAGGAGCTGCCGATGCCCAAGGCCCCGGGCGCGGCACCGGCTCCCGCGTCCGCCGCGCCTTCGGCGCCCCGGGCCACGTCGCTGCACCCCCAGCCTCCGGCGGGAGGGAAGCCGTGAGGGCGCCGGGCGAGATCTGGCGCCAGCGCCTGTGGATCTGGGTGCCGGCCCTGGTCTTCTTCCTCGCCAACGCGGGGGCGTTCGCCGTCTACAAGCTCGGCTACGCCGGCCGCATCGAGTCGCTCGACGACCGGCTGAAGGAGCTGGCGCAGCAGCAGGAGGACCTCAAGATAAAGAGCCAGCTGGCGACCGGGATGATCACGAGCGTGCGCACCAACGAGGCCCAGGTCGAGCAGCTCTACACCGACCGCCTGTCGACCCGCAGCCAGCGGCTGACCAGCGTCACCGCCGAGGTCAAGAAGCTGGCCAAGGAGGCCGGGCTGGTGCCGAAGGCGATCACCTATCCCGAGGAGGAGATCCAGGAGTACAACCTGATCAAGCGCTCGTTCGTCTTCTCGGTCGCCGGGACCTACGCCGAGCTGCGCAAATTCATCTCCCTGCTGGAGGCCTCGCACTCGTTCCTCACCATCGACGAGGCCACGGTGGTCAACAGCACCGAGGGGCCGGAGCTGCGCATCGACCTCTCGCTCTCCACCCTGTTCGCCAACGACACCGACGCGGCGCCGGCGACGGCGTCCAGAGCGGCGTCCGCGGGTCCCTCGCCCGGAGGAGCCCCATGAGCGCCACCCCGCGGCAACGCTATCTGCTGTACGGGCTGGGCCTCGTGGCGCTGATCGCCCTCTGGCACTACCTGGGCCCCGTGCTGGGCTTCGGAGGGAGCGGCGAGGCGACCGGCCCCACCGTCCAGCGGCCGGCGGCCGACGCCGAGGGGGACGAGCCGTCGCGGCCGAGCCGCCGCGTGGCCACCACCCACCAGGGTGCCAAGCCGGGCGACCGGGTGGCGGTGCTGCGCATGTCGGACCTCGACCGCATGCCCGGCCAGTCGAAGGCCGGCCGCGATCCCTGGCGCTTCGTCGATCCGCCGCCGCCCCCGCCGCCGCCGCCCCACGTGCCGACCAAGGAGGAGCTGGAGGCGCAGCGCCGGGCCGAGGAGGAGGCGCGCCGCCGCGCCGAGGAGGCCGCGCGCCTGGCGGCGATCGAGGCGGCGAAGCCCCATCCGCCCGAGTTCAACCTGCAGTACCTGGGGCGCTTCGGCCCGCCCGAGCAGCAGATCGCCGTGTTCACCAACGGCAAACAGATCTTCAACAAGCAGGAAGGTGAAGTGATCGACAACAAGTTCGTCGTGGCCCACATCGGCTACGAGTCTGTGGATATCGGCTTCGTGGGCTTCCCGACCGTGCCCCCGAAGCGTGTCGGCGTGACCCCCCGCCGCCCAGGCCAAGGCCCGGTGGGCGGCAACCCTGGAGGAAACCCTGGATGATGCGTGATCTCACCGTTCGGTTGCCGGTCCTCCTGCTCGCGCTGGGGATCCTCGCCGGCTGCAGCACCAGCCACTCCAACTACCGCCAGGGCGAGATCGCCGCGGAGCTGGGCCAGTGGGATGAGGCCGTGCTGGCCTACATGAAGGCGGTGGACGCCGATCCGGGCAACATCCGGTACCAGGCCTCCCTGATGCGCGCCAAGATCAAGGCCTCGCAGCAGCACTTCGAGAAGGGGAAGGAGTTCGAGAAGGCGGGGGTGATCGAGCGCGCCCTGGTCGAGTACCAGCAGGCGGTGCAGCTCGATCCGACCAACCAGTACGCCCAGGCCCAGCTCGAGCACGTGCATCGCCAGTACCTCGCCCAGAAGCAGGGGCACGGCGTCGAGACCATCGAGCAGATGAAGCAGAAGGCGCGCGGCGCCCGGCCCCAGCCGCCGGTGCTCAACCCGCGCTCGGACAAGCCGATCTCGCTGGAGTTCCCCCAGCCGGTGTCGCTGTTCTCGATCTACCGCGCCCTCGGCCAGGCGTTCGGGATCAACGTGCTGTTCGACCCCAACCTGCGCGACCAGGAGATCTCCATCGACCTCAAGGACGTCACCGCCCAGGCGGCGCTGGAGACCCTGATGCGCGCCGCCGGCCACTTCTACAAGGTGATGGACGAGCACTCGATCATCATCGCTCAGGACACGCCGCAGAACCGGCGCACCTACGAGGACCTCGTCATCCAGACGTTCTTCCTCTCCAACGCCGACCTCAAGGAGACGCTGACCATCCTGCGCAGCCTGATCGACGCGCGGAAGATCGCCACCAACGAGCAGCTCAACGCCATCATCCTGCGCGACACCGCCGACAAGGTGAAGGTCGCCGAGCGGATCATCGAGGCCAACGACAAGTCGAAGGCCGAGGTGGTGGTGGACATCGAGCTGCTGCAGATCAACAGCCAGAAGCTGCGCGACCTCGGGGTGGCGCTGTCGAGCTACTCGATCGGCCAGCAGCTCAGCGTGCCGTCGAGCTCCACGACCACGGGAGGCACCGGCACGGGTACCGGGACGAGCACGACCCCGTCGGGCATCCGGCTCTCCGACCTCCAGTTCATCAACCAGAGCAACTGGTTCCTGACGTTGCCGAGCTTCATCTACAACTTCGTCAAGCAGAACACCGACGCCCAGCTCCTGGCCAAGCCCCAGCTCCGCATCAGCGAGGGGGAGAAGGCGAACCTGACCATCGGCGATCGCGTGCCGATCCCGCTGACCACCTTCAACACCCAGAACGCCGGCGCCGCCGGGGGCATCGTCCCCATCACCTCCTTCCAGTACCAGGACGTGGGCATCAAGATCGAGCTCGAGCCCCGCGTCCACCACAACCAGGAGGTGACGCTGAAGATGAAGATCGAGGTCTCGAACCTCAACGGCAACGTGGCGGGGGCCAACGGCGAGTCGCAGCCGATCATCGGCACCCGCGTGATCGACTCGGTGATCCGCCTCAAGGACGGCGAGACCAACTTCCTCGCCGGCCTGATCCGCACCGACGAGAGCACCACCGACCGCGGCATCCCCGGGCTGTCGGACATCCCGCTCCTCGGGCGGCTGTTCTCCAACAAGCACCAGGAGGGGGCGCGCACGGACGTCATCCTGACCATGACCCCGCACATCGTGCGCAACGCCGAGATCACCCAGGAGGACCTGCTGCCGATCTGGGTCGGCACCGAGCAGAACATCACCTTCCGCGGCGGCAGCCCGCGCGTCGAGTCCGACGTCGAGGGGCCGTTCGACGGCGGCGAGGGGACTCCCGAGGAGATCCAGGACGCCATCCGCCGCCGCCTGCAGCGGCTCCCCCGCGGCCTGCGCCCGGGCGAGAACGGCGAGACCGGAGTGGAGGCGCCGAACGCCGCTCCCGGCCAGCCGCCGCCGCAGCCGCCGCAACCGCCGGGCGGGGTGAACCTGGTGCCGGTGGCGCCGCCGTCCAACATCTTCCGGCCGCCCACGCCCGCGCCGGGCACGCCGCCGCCGCCGCCGGAGGAGCAGCCGCCCGGTGGCACCGGTCTGGTCTCCCAGGGCACCGCCTCCGGCACGGCGTCGCTCGCGGTCCGTACGGCGTCGCTGGCGGGAGCGGAGAAGGCCACTGCGGTCCCCGCGGCCAGCTCGACCGCCGCCGCCGTGCGGCTCTGGCTGGCGCCGGCCAAGCTCACCGTGAGCCCGGGGGACACCTTCGAGGTGCGCATCCAGGCGGAGGCCGGCCAGCCGGTCTCCCACCTGCCGATATCGCTGCTGTTCAATCCCAAGATCCTGGCCATCGAGAAGGTCGAGGCCGGCGACTTCCTGGGCGGCGCCGGCGAGGCGCAGGTGATGTCCGACACCAGCCGGCCCGGCGACCTGGTGATCGGCGCCAGCCGTCTCGGCAAGGTGCCGGGGGTCAAGGGGACGGGCACCGTCGCCCGCATCACCTTCCGGGCCGTGGGCACCGGCCCCAGCGAGATCGGCCTGGACGGCAAGGCCCTCGACGCGTCGCTGCGGGCGATGACCGTGCGCAGCCGCCCGGCGCTGGTCGAGGTCCTCGAGGCCGCTCCGCGGCCGACGCCCCCCCCTCCCGCGCCGAAGCGGGAAGCATCCGTCACCGGGAAACGTTGAGCATCGGAGGAGGCTGAAGGAGACCATGCACCCCGAGGGAGCGCCCAAAATCCGCCGCCGCGAGGCGGGATTCACCCTGGCCGAGCTGGTCATGGTGGCCGCCGTGCTGACGGTCCTGGCCATGGCGACGCTGCCGGTGGCCAAATTCACCGCCAAGCGGTCGAAGGAGGCGGAGCTCAAGAGCGACCTGCGCGAGATGCGCATGGCGATCGACGAGTACAAGCGCTACAGCGACGCCGGCCTGATCCCGGTGGATCTCGGCACCGAGGGGTATCCCAAGAAGCTGGACATCCTGGTCGAGGGGGTGCAGCTCGTCGGCCAGGTGGACAAGAAGCTCAAGCTCCTGCGCCGGATCCCGGTCGATCCCATGACCGGCAAGGACGAGTGGGGCCTCCGCAGCTACCAGGACGCGTCGGACGCCACTTCCTGGGGTGGAGAGGACGTCTACGACGTGTACTCGCTCTCGAAGGGCGCGGGCCTGAACGGCGTCCTCTACAGGAAATGGTGAGGAAATGAGACTCCCCATGCGTATTTTTACCCAAGGCAGGGCCCAAGACCGGCAGCGCGGCTTCACGCTGCTCGAGCTAATTATCGTGATCGCCATCATCGGCATCCTCGCCACGATCGCCATGCCCGCGCTCAAGAACGTGCCGATCCGCGCCAAGGAATCGGTGCTCAAGAACAACCTGCACACCCTGCGCGACATGATCGACCAGTACTACGGCGACAAGGGGAAGTACCCCACCAGCTTCGACGACCTGGTCTCCGAGAAGTACGTGCGGGCGCTGCCCGTCGATCCGATGACCCGGCGGTCCGACACCTGGATTCCCGTCTACGAGGAGATCGACCCCGACCATCCGCCGGCGGAGACCGAGACCGACCCCACCAAGCCGGGGATCGTCGACGTCCACTCCGGAGCGCCGGGCAAGTCCCTGGACGGCATCCCCTACAAGGAATGGTGATGATCGCGCCCCCTACCCCCCGGCGTCACCTCCCTGCCCGGAAGCGGTCCGAGGCGGGCTACAACATGGTGATGCTGATCGTCGCGCTGACCGTGCTCAACATCATGATCGCGGCCATGATGCCGCTGATGAGCACGGAGATCCAGCGCGAGAAGGAGGAGGAGCTGATCTTCCGGGGGTTCCAGTACGCCGAGGCGATCCGCATCTTCCACCTCCGCTTCCAGCGCTTTCCCAACAAGCTGCAGGAGCTGATCGAGATCAAGCCCCGCTGCATCCGCCAGCTCTGGAAGGACCCCATGACCAAGGACGGCAAGTGGGGGCTGATCTTCCAGGGCCAGGGCGTGCCGCTGCAGAATAAGGGAGATCTTGAGGGGCAGAGACTCTCGCCCAAGCCTAAGCCGGGGGATCTGGAAGGCCCGCCCGACAACGACGGCCGGGACGGCACCGGGCTGAATACCCCCAAGCAGGGGGACGAGGTCGCCATCGGGCCGATCGTCGGCGTCTACAGCAAGAGCCCCAAGGAGTCCCACCTGGTCTTCTACGGCCACCAGCGCTACGACGAGTGGCGGTTCACGTTCGACCTCATTCCCAACGGCGGCGTCCAGCGGGGGTCGATCGTGGCGGGCGTCGGCAATCCGGGCCAGATGCTCGCCCCCAACTTCTCCACCCGCTGGCTGGGGCGGCCCATGTACCTGGTCGACCAGCAGCAATCCATGCCTCAGAACGGCTCGGGCCCCGGCGGCTCGCCGGCGGGCGGCGGTCCGACCTCGCCGGGCGGCGGGAAGAAGCCCACCACCGGGCGATGAAAACACGCATCCGCCGTCTGCCGGCCGCGCGCGACCTCCCCCTGCCCACCCAGGCCTCACCCGGCAGCGCCGGGTTCGACCTCCGCGCCGCCGTCGACGGCGAGCTGGTGCTGCGCCCCGGCGAGCGGCTGCTGGTGCCCACCGGCATCGTGCTGGAGATCCCCCCCGGCTGGGAGGGGCAGGTCCGCCCCCGCAGCGGCCTCGCCCTGCGCCATGGCTTGAGCCTCGTCAACGCTCCCGGCACGATCGACAGCGACTACCGCGGCGAGGTGGGGGTGATCCTGATCAACCTCGGCGATGCCCCGTGCACCCTGAAGCGGGGGGACCGCATCGCCCAGCTCGTGATCTCCTAGAGTAGAGACATTGGGAGCACGCCATGGTGAATCTAAAAGAGCTCGGAGTGCAGTACAGCAGCGATGAATCCGGAGAGAAGACCGGAGTCGTGCTTCCCATCCAGCAATTCCGTGAGCTCCTGGAAGATCTGGAAGATCTGGCCGTCCTTGCTGAAAGGCGTGACGAGCCGACCGTTTCCCACGAAGCGCTTCTCGATGAGCTGAAGAGGGATGGGCTACCGGGTTCGGGTCGGTGATTACCGAATCGTCTACAGCATCTGGTCCTCCAAGCTGCTGATCGAGATCGTCCGGGTGGGGCATCGGAAGGACGTTTACGAAGACAGAAGCTGAGCGCCCATCCGTTTCTCCTGGCACACTTATTGCCCTATCTCCTTACCGTAAAGGAGGATAGGCACCATGGCCCAAGCCACCAAGGAACGGGTTGTGTATCACGTGGTCCCGAATTCATCCGGCGAGAAGTGGGTGGTCTCGCAGGAGCGGGCCGAGTTTCGCCGGGAATTCGAGACCAAGGACGAGGCCGTCCAGTTCGCCAAGGAGCGGGCCCGCAAGGAGGAGCTCGGCCAAGTGAAGGTCCACAAGAAGGACGGCAACATGGAGTACGAATCGACCTACGGCGACGATCCCCGCCGGTCGCCGAGCTGAGGGGCCGTCACGGAGACATGTAGGGGCGGCCCTATGTGGCCGCCCTGGGCGGGAGAGGGCCTGCCGAGAATCCCCCACCCAGGGCGGCCACGCAGGGCCGCCCCTATGAAAATCCCTCCCCGGCTTACTGCCCCGCCGCGGCCTGACCCGGCCCCAGCAGCGCCGTGGCCCGGTCGATCTCCTTGGCGAAGCCCGCGATCGCGCCGGCCACCACGCTCATCTGCTGCTCCGCCTCCTGCCACTGCCGCTGCTCGATCGCCTCGCGCACGGCGGGGAGGGTCTTCACCCCATAGCCGGTGTAGTAGCCGGGAGCGTAGATCTGGTGGACGTACCAGGGGCGGCGTGGCAGGCCCTGGGGCGTGGTCAACGCCCTTTCGGCCTTCATCAGCACGTCGTCCAGCCGCGCCTGCACCTCGGGAGCCGGCTCCTTGCCGCCCGCCGTGGCGGCGGCGATCGCCTTCGAGTAGGCGGCGGTGCTCGCCTTGAGCGTCGCGACCGCGTTCTCCAGCGGCGAGAAATTCAGGTAGGGCACGGGGTCCAGCCGCTTCGGGGCCACCCACCACTTCTGGGTCGGATCGTCGACCGCCTGGTAGACCTTGTCGTCGAGCTGCTGGTCCCGCTCCTCGGCAGCCTTACGCAGGTCCCCGGTGAGCTTCTGGACCTCGTCGGCGTAGCGGCCCACGGCGGTGGCGAAGCGGTCGGGATCGAAGGGTAGGACGTCAGCGTCCGCCAGGCGCAGGACGATCCGCCCGCCGGTCTTGGCCAGCGTCACTCCATACTCGAAGGTCGGATCGACGAAGCGGGAGAAGTGGGCGAAGGAGTCGTAGATCGAGTGGTACTGACCGTACTCCTCCTCGCCGCCATAGCCGATGTTGAGCGCCGAGATCCCCAGGTGCTGGAGGAAGGGGGTGAAGTCCGAGCCGGAGCCCAGGGGCGAGAGCCGCATGAATTTGGACTTCGCCTCCTGCTTGGCCTCGGGACGGCCGTGGAGCAGGTCGTTGGCCAGGGTGCGGTCGAGCACGCTGATCCCCTTCTCGGGATCGGGCACGTCGCGCAGCACCTGGTTGACGAAGGTCTCCAACTGGTGCGAGCCGCCGGCGTTGAAGAAGCCGCGCGAGTTGCTGTCCGAGTGGATGTAGACGGCGGCGTGCTGGCGGAGCTCGTCCGCGTGGGTCTCGGCCCACTCCGTCGAGCCGAGCAGGCCCGGCTCCTCGCCGTCCCAGGCGGCGTAGATGATCGTGCGCTTCGGCTTCCAGCCGCTCTTGAGCAGCTCGCCCAGGGCGCGGGCCTCGGCCAGCTCCGCCGCCATGCCGCTGATCGGATCGGACGCGCCGTTCACCCAGGCGTCGTGGTGGTTGCCGCGGACCACCCACTCGTCCGGCCGCTCGGAGCCGGGGATGCGGGCGATCACGTCATAGATGGGGGCGAGATTCCAGTTGAACGCCACCTTGAGGTGCACCCGCGCCGGACCGGGGCCGAGATGGTACGGGGCCGGCAGCGTCCCGTGCCACACCTCGGGGGCCATCGGGCCGGACATCGCCTTGAGCAGCGGCAGGGCGTCGCCGTAGGAGATCGGCAGCACCGGGATCTTGGTCAGCGTCGCGACGTCCTTGAGGTCGAGCCGCTTGGCGTCCTCGGTGGCGCCCACGCCCGGGGTGAGCGGATCGCCCGAGTAGGTGGGCATGTCGGCCACCGAGCCGCGCTGGACGCCGCGGTCCGAGCGCCACCCCCCCTTGGGATAGACGTCCCCCTCGGAATAGCCGTCGCCGGAGGGGTCGGAGTAGATGATGCAGCCGATGGCGCCGTGCTCGGCGGCCACCTTGGGCTTGATGCCCCGCCAGGAGCCGCCGTAGCGGGAGATCACGATCTTCCCCTTGACGTCGATCCCCCGGCGGTCCAGCTCCTCGTAGTCCCTGGGGACCCCATAATTGACGTAGACCAGCTCGCCGGTGACGTCGCCGTCGATCGAGTAGGCGTTGTAGGTGGGGAGCTGCTCGGCCGTCTGGCCGGAGGTAGGATCCTCCGGCAGCGGCGGCTCGGAGAGCGAGGCCGTGAAGCGGGACGGGGCCACCATCTCGAGCAGNNNATAAACTCGGCGTTGTCCTTGTCGTAGGGAGAGCCCACGTGATGGGGGCGCGCCGAGAGGCGCTTCATCCACTCCCGGATGCTCGGGGCGTCGAGATGGGAATCGAAGCGCGTCTCGAGCTCCCGCTGCTGGCTGGCGTGATCATTGCTGAATCCGAGCAGCGGTCCAGAAGAGGGTAGAGTCGTGTCGGCGGGGGTCCTGGCCGCCAGGGTCAGGACGAGAGCCGGGATCAGGAGCATGATGCGTCGCGTCGGCATAGAGTCCTCCGGCACGCCGGCAGCTCCGGCGCGCCTCCGGTCCATGAAAAAATCGTCAGGGCATTCTAGCCCGCCGGTGTCCAGAGAGATACGAGCGTCTTGAAGGAAGGTTCATCGCTGCGCGATTCACTGGCCCGGCTCTCCCCGGAGAGCCTCCTGTGGGTGACGAGCCTCTTCTGCGGGTTCCTCGGCGCCTTTCTGCTCATCGCCCCCCACCGCTTCCAGACCCCGTCCTACCAGGTCCTGCTCGCCCACGCTCTCGGCTGGGGGACGCTCGCGCTCGCCTCGGGGGTCGGGCTGCTGGCGGTGACCGTGCTGCGTCCCGGCCGATGGATGAGCTGTGTCGCACACTTCCTCGGGGGGCTGACGCTGCTCGCGCTCGCCGGGAGCTTCTTCCAGGTCGGCGCCCTGTCGGGAGGCATGATCTACAGCCTCCTCGGGCTGGGGACCTTCGCCGCCTGCCTGCTGCCGCGCGGCTGGCAGGCCGCCGCGGGCGGCGACCTGTTCGGGCTCCTCATGGGCCTCTCCGCCACCCTGGTGGGAGCGCTGATGGCCGGAGCGCCGGCTCTCTTCACCCGCTTCTTTCAAGGCCCTCAGCAGCCCTATCTCCTGGGGTTCGGGCTCGCCTTTCTGCTGATCGGCCCTCCTCTCGTCGCCGTGCAGCTCGCTCCCGCGGCAGCCCGGCGGTGGAGCCGGCCCGTCCACGCGCTCGCCGGAATCATCTTCCTCGTCTTCGGGATCGCCGTCGCGCTGCCGAGACAGTCCTGGACGGGGGTGGCCCTGTACGTCGGCGGCGGTGCCGCCATCGCCGTCCTGCCCCGGCTGCGGTCGCGGCTGGCGGCACTCGACACCGCGCCCCTGTGGGGCCGGCTCGCCCTGACGCTGGCCGTCTCGACCTCCCTCGCCCTCGTCCTCGCCACGGCCGTGGTGACCGCCCAGGAGGAGATGCTCGCGCGCGAGCAGGTGAGGGCCCTGCAGGAGATCGAGGCGCACTCGGTGGCGCAGAACATCTCGGATTACATCGCGATGAACGGAGCCCGGACCGCCACGCTGGCCGCCTTCGCCGGCCGGTCGCCCCAGGCGGCCGAGAGCCCGGGCGATCTTCTCGCCACCTCCCGGTCCCTGTATCCGGATCTGCAGGCGCTGCGGACGGTCTCCGCCGGCGGACGCGTGCTGGCCGGCGCCGGCGAGGCCGCCCTTCCCGTGGAGGCGGTGCTGAGCGTCGCCCAGGCGGTGAGCCGGACACGCCACGGCCAGCTCTCGTGGGTCCCGGCCGGCGAGCGCTCGTTCCTCCTGATGGGCGCGCCCCTCCACGGCCCCTCCGGGGATCTCGCGGGAACGCTGGTGGCGGCCTACAGCTCCGAGGCCCTGCTCCGCCGGATGACGAGGCCGGGAGCCCAGATCTCCCTCGCGGACGGCAACGGCCACTTCATCGCCGCGGTCCGCGGAGTCCCGCCCCGCGAGGCCCTCCCCTCTCTCCCGCCCGGGTGGGACCAGCAGACCCGCCGTGGTAGCCGGGTGGCGAGGACCGAGAGCGTGGCCGGCTTCGCTCCGGTCCCCGGGCTGAGCTGGGCCGTGGCGGTGGAGCGCCCCCGGACCTCCGCCCTCGCCGGGGTGCGCCGAGGGCGCGACCTCGCTTTCGGCCTGCTCCTGCTGGTGATCCCCCTGACGGTGGCCGCCGGCATCTTCATCTCC
>QHVW01000523.1 GCA_003223675.1 Acidobacteriota bacterium | reverse complement strand
TGGAGCAGCGGCGCCGCCGCGGCGACGAGAGGGTCGCGCTCCAGGCGGCGCTGGCGCGTCAGGGCGCCGATCCGCAGGGTGCCGTCCGCGTCACGGCGGATGAAGTCGAGCTCCGCCACGCGGTTGATGTCGATCAGGAGCGCCGGCTCGGCCAGCCGGAAATTCATCACCGGGATGAGGCTCTGCCCGCCGGCCAGGATCTTGGCGTCGCCGCCGTGCCGGGCGAGCAGGTCCAGCGCGGCATCCAGCGAGGCCGGAGCCTCATAGTCGAACGGAGCGGGCTTCATGCGGACGTCCTCCCATCGCAGGGCAGTCCGCGGATTCTACCTCGCGAAGCGAGAGTCCGTCTCGCGGCGCCTCCTCGGCCCGCCGGAAGGTGTCGAGCGCCAGGGCGAGGACCTCCTCGCCGGCGACCTTGATGGCGCCGAGGTGGCCGGCCCCGGGCACGATCCGGCAGCGCCCCCCCGCGGCCGCGGCGAGCGCCCGGGTGTCCTCGGGGCGTGCTCCACGGTCGCGCTCGCCGCTGACGTAGGTGACGGCGGCGAGCGGCATCGCGCCCGCGTGGCGGCGGGCGTCCAGGAAGCGGTAGGCGGACCGGAAGCAGGTGCGGAAGAAGAGGAGGGCCGGCCGCCACAGCGGAGTCATGCGCCACGACCACTCCAGGAGGTGAGGGGAGACGTCCTCGAACATGGCTCCGGAGATGCCCCGCGCCCGGCTGAGGGCGAGATGGGCCCAGCTCCCGCCGGCGCTCACCCCCCACACGTGCAAGGGCAGGCCCGCCGCCCGTTGCCGCAGGAAATCGAGGCCGTCCTCGACGTCGCGGTCGAAGAATCCCTGGACGGGGCCGCTGCCGCCGAAGCCCGGAAAGTCGAGGATCAGGGCGTGATAGCCGGCGGCGCGGAGGGCCTGGAGCCGTCCCCGCAGATAGAAGTAGGCCTTCCCCCAGACCAGCCAGGGCGGGAGCAGGAGGACGGCGCCGCGGGGGCGCTCCGCCGGAAACCAGACCGCCGCCAGCGGGGCGGTCCCGTTCCGGCGCGGCACGGTCACGGGCTCGAAGGGCCTGAGATCGTCCCGGGGCTCCGGCTGCGGCGTGGGCGGAAGGTGCGGAGACAGGAGCAGGAACAGACCCATCGCGAGCCGCTCCTCGCGGGCTCCCGGCCGGGACGGCACAGATCTCTGCGGCATCGCCACCTCCCCCCCAATGGACTCCATCGAAGCGCATCAGGATCAGTCGACGCGAAAGGCGTCGGCGTTACGATCGCGCCCCTCACGCCGATCTATTGTGAACGATCCCCCTTGACAAATTTCAAACGCTGTTTGAAACTACATTTGAAATGGAGAAGACGGAGATCCACGGAGCCGAGCCGATGGCGGCCGAGAGCGGGCCCACCCGGGAGCGTCTGCTCGAGGTGGCCGAGCGCCTGTTCTCCGAGCGCGGCTTCGCGGCCACCTCGGTGCGCCACATCACGGCCGAGGCCGGCTGCAACCTGGCGGCGGTCAACTACCACTTCGGCGGCAAGGACCAGCTCTATGAGGAGGTCTTCCGCCGGCGCCTGGAGGCCACCCGCGAGCAGCGCCTGGCGAGCATCCGCCAGACGGTGGAAGGGAGCCCCTCGCTGGAGGCCTTGCTGCGCTCCTTCGCCACCGCCTTCCTGGAGCCGTTCGTGACCACCAGCGAGGGGCGGCAGTGGCACCGGCTGATGCGGCGCGAGCTGCACGAGCCCCACCTGCCGCAGGGGATGTTCGTGGGCGGGATCATCACCCCGGTCTACGAGGAGCTGGCGGCGGCCCTGGTGCGGGTAGCCCCCGGGCTCGACCTGGAGACGGCCCGGTACTGCACGCTGCCCGAGCTGATCGAGCACGTCGTCCTCTTCTCCGCGGCCGGCGTGCGCGCCGCGGCGGTCCGGCGGACGGAGGCACGGGGATGAGGTGGGGAGAGCTCGCCCTGCTGGCGCTCTCGATGTCGGGGTGCGCCACGCTCGCGCAATCCGGGCCGGCGGTGGTCTCTCCGTCGCCCTCGCTCCCCTGGGCGCCGCTGCCCGGCGCCGCGCCAGTCCCCGCGAGCCCGAAGCCGCCCGAGATCCCCGAGGACCTGCGCGCCCGCGCGTCGAGCCTCACCCTCACGGACGTGGTGGACGTGGCGCTGCGCAACAGCCCGCAGACCCGCGAGGCCTGGTGGCGGGCCCGCGCCGCCGCCGCCGAGATCGACATCCGGCGCGCCGACCTGTTCCCGGAGATCGACGTCCAGCTCCAGGCCTCGGGCACCCGGCAGGCCGTGGCCGGGGGGAAGACCACCTTCTCGCAGACGACTCTGGGCCCGGGCCTCACGCTCAACTACCTGCTGTTCGATTTCGGCGGCCGGCAGGCCGACGTCGAGGCCGCGCGCCAGGCCCTGTTCGCGGAGAATTTCCTCCACAACCAGGCGATCCAGGACGCCGTGCTCCAGGTCGAGCGCGCCTACTACCAGTACCAGGGGACCAAGGCGCTGCTGGCCTCCGCGCGGACCAGTCTCCAGGAGGCGCGGACGAGCCTCCAGGCCGCGGACGAGCGCCGCCGGGCCGGGGTGGCCACGATCACCGACGTCCTGCAGTCGCGCACCGCGATGGCCCAGGCGCAGCTCAACGTCGAGTCGCTCGAAGGGCAGCTCCAGGCCACGCGCGGCGGTCTCGCCGCCGCCATGGGGCTGCCGGCCAACGTCCCCTACGACGTGGCGCCGCTGCCGACCGATCTGGCGCCGAAGGCCACCAGCGAGGCGGTGGAGGAGCTGATCGCCCGCGCCCTCGCCGGCCGGCCCGACGTCGAGGCCGCCCGCGCCCAGGCCCTCGCCGCCGTGAGCGACGTCGAGCGCGAGCGCGCCGGCCTGCGGCCGCGGCTCTCCTTCCAGGCCGGCTTGAACAACCCCTACTACGGAGGTGGGCTGAGCTCGCCGGGCGGCCTCTATTCGGGGGCGCTGGTGCTCAGCTATCCGCTGTTCGACGGCGGCGGCCGGGCGGCGCGGGTGCGCCAGTCGCAGGCCGATCTGGAGGCCTCCCGCGCCCGCGTCGAGACCCTGGAGCAGCAGGCGACGCTCCAGGTGTGGACCGATTACGCCGACGTGCACACCTCCTCCCAGCGCATCGAGACCAGCCGGACGCTCCTGCAGAGCGCCCAGGAGTCGGAGGACGCCACCTCCGAGCGCTACCGCGCCGGGGTGGGGAGCATCCTCGACCTGCTGACCGCGCAGAGCGCCCTCGCCTCCGCCCGCGCCCAGGTGGTGCAGGCGTGGGCCGACTGGTTTCTGGCGCTGGCGCAGCTCGCTCACGACACCGGGGCCCTGGGACCCGCGCCCGCTTCAACTGCTTCTTCCCCTGCG
>QHVW01000522.1 GCA_003223675.1 Acidobacteriota bacterium | reverse complement strand
CCCGAATGACGACGTCCTGGAGGAATTCGTGCTGTCGCTCGACGAAGAGCACCTGTCGCTCCTGGGGCACCTTGCCGGGTGCAACTATTGCCGCTCGAAGCTCTACTATCTCCCCCGCCCCCTTCCCCTCCATCCGAAGGATGCGCTCGGAAATCCCAAGGCTGGGATCTACGAGGCGGGGCTGGCGGAGAGCCGGCGCGCGCTCTCCAGCAGGTGGGAGGCCATACTCGAGAGGGAGCGGGACGACGCGCCGGGGCTCTTCGTCGAGCTCCTCGAGCAGCCCGCCGAGGACCGCGACCTTCTCCTGCGCGGCTCTCCCCGATTCCAGACCTGGGGCGTCTTCGAGCTGCTGGTGGAACGGAGCCTCGAATCCACCCTCCAAGACCCAGCTTTCGGCGAACATCTGGGGCTGCTGGCGCTCCGCCTCTCCGATCATCTCGACCACGAACGCTATGGAGCGGAGCGGAGCGCGGATCTCCGGGCGCGGGCCTGGGCCTTCGTGGGCAACGCCTGCCGGCTCCGGTCCGACTTCCAGGGAGCGGAAGAGGCCTTCGGACAGGCCTATCAACAACTGAAAAATGGGACACGGGATGGTTTGGAGCGAGCCATCTTCTTGGATTTAAAGGCTTCGTTACACCGAGCCCAGCGTCGCTTTGATGAAGCATTGAGGCTGCTCCGAAGGGCAGTAGATCTTTTCCTGAGTCATGGCGAGCGGCACCGTGCAGGGAGGTCGCTCGTGAACGTCTCAACTGTGCATCACTACGCAGGAAACCTGGAAGCGGCAATCTCCTCTCTCCTCCAAGCCCTCCCCCTCATCGATCCCGAACGGGAGCCTCGCCTGCTCCTCTGCGTCCGCCATAATCTCGTGGACTACACGGCCGGGCTGGGCCGCTTTCAGGAAGCCCAGCGCCTTTACCGCGAGGCCCGGCCGCTCTATCGCAGCTTCAACGAGCCCTGGGTGCAGAATCGCCGTAGGTGGGTGCGGGGGAAGATCGCCAAGGGTCTCGGACAGCTCCGGCAGGCCGAGGCGCAATTCCTGGCCGCGCGGGACGGCTTCATCGCGGAGGGGATCCCGTATGATACGGCCCTGGTTTCGCTGGAGCTGGCGCTGCTCTACGTCGAGCAGGGGCGGACAGAGGACCTGAAACGGCTGGCCGGCGAGATGGTGCCCATCTTCGCCTCGCGGCACATCCACCGGGAGGCGCTGGCGGCGCTCACCTTCTTCCAGCAGGCGGTGGAGGCGGAGACGGCCGGCGCCGCGCTGGTGGCGAAGGTCGCCGCCTATCTCCGGCGCGCGGAGGGAGATCCCGCGCTGGCCTTCGAGGCCGGAAACGGCTCCGCGTAGGCGCCCCTCGCGTTCCAGACCTCGGCAGGTTTGGAGCAAACCTGGCCAGGTTTGCCGCAGACCTCGGCAGGTCTGTCGCAGACCTGGCCAGGTTTGTGACAGACCTAGCCAGGTTTTCCGAGACCTGGGCAGGTCTGTGACAAACCTCGGCGGGTCTGCCGTAAACCTCCGCAGGTCTCTGGAAGAATCCTGCAGGTCTGAGGGAAACCTGGGCAGGTTTGTTCCAGACCTGGCCGGGTCTGGGGCAGACCTCGGCGGGCCTGGAGCGAGCGGCAGCGTTATCCCAATGCTGTTCAGTTAAGCGACCTCGCCCACCCGGGATTGAAATCCCGGGCTACCGGCGGCCGTCCCGTCCGGGACTACCTTGGAAGCCCCGGCAAGGGGCGACCGTGGGTAGCCCGGGATTTCAATCCCGGGCGGCAGAGGCCGCGGACGCTCCGGGAAAAGACGATGCTCGCCTAAGTGAACCGTATTGGGCGCTACCCCGCGTAGATCTGCAGCTCCCGCAGCTCCCTGATCTGGTCGCGGAGGGCGGCGGCCTCCTCGAACTCCAGGCGCTTGGCGGCGGCGCGCATCTCTTTCTCCAGACGGGAGATGCGCTCGGCGATGGGCAGGTCCGAGCCGTCGCCATCGCCCCCGGTACCCCCGGCGCGCAGGCGCGGCGGGCCGCCCGCGGCGTAGAGGTCGAGGTTCATCATCTGCACCAGCGGGTTGTGGATGTCCTTCAGGATGGTCGCCGGCTCGATGCCGTGCTCCTGGTTGTAGTCCCCCTGCTTGACGCGGCGGCGCTCGGTCTCGCCGATCGCCCGCTGCATCGAGTCGGTCATCTGGTCGGCGTAGTAGATCACCCGGCCGTTGACGTTGCGGGCGGCGCGGCCGGAGGTCTGGATCAGCGAGGTCTCGCTGCGCAGGAACCCCTCCTTGTCCGCGTCGAGGATGGCCACCAGCGAGACCTCCGGCAGGTCGAGCCCCTCGCGCAGCAGGTTGATCCCCACCAGGACGTCGAAATCGCCGCGGCGCAGGCCGGTGACGATCTCCACCCGCTCCAGGGTCTCGATGTCGCTGTGCATGTAGCGGACGCGGACCCCCAACTCGTTCAGGTACTGGGTGAGCTCCTCGGCCATCCGCTTGGTGAGGGTGGTCACCAGCACCCGCTCCTTGTTGGCCACCACCTTGCGGACCTCGCCCACGAGGTCGTCCACCTGCCCCTGGGCCGGCCGCACCTCGATGACCGGGTCGAGCAGGCCGGTGGGGCGGATGAGCTGCTCGACGATCACGCCCCCGGTGCGCTCCAGCTCCAGCGGGGCCGGCGTAGCGGAAACATAGATCCGCTGGCCCATGCGGGCGTCGAACTCGTCCCAGGTGAGCGGCCGGTTGTCGAGCGCCGAGGGGAGACGGAAGCCGAAG